>CANNKG010000028.1 GCA_947505105.1 Methylococcaceae bacterium
CTGGTATCTTAGTGCTTGGGTTAACTGATGGTAGTCTTTCAAGTTCATTCTCGTCTTTAGTCGGATAGAAAAAAGCTTGGCACTATATCAGTTAGCCTTCCTTAATATCCTATTATTGGCGATTGCACTTCGGAGTTGAATCCGCCAGTATCAAAAAGACAACTTTATTGAATCAAAAATAAAGTGAGCATTGTATAAATGATAGCCCCAAAAAATCAATCTTGATCTAAATAGTTTGAGGCCACATACAGAATATGTGCAATCAGGTAGTTTCAATGACAAATTGAACGGTATTTTTGGTATCAAAATCAAGTATTTTTCTGATTCAATCCTCCCCATAAACCCGATCACCACCGTATCAAACAATAACCACCTTCGGTGTCTAAAAGGACATACAGAAATTCGAGAGAACTTACCTCTGACCAAGTTTTAAAGGGACCGAATCACAACATGTTCGCTTATTTCAGACAGTTGAACCTGATCAAAACGCCCCGGTTCGATTGAAAATAAATTAGCGGTTGCGCAACTTAGCGCGAGTTTGATGCTTTCCAGTAATGTAAATTGGCGTAATTTTGCAACTGCCAACCCGCCCACCAGCGCATCGCCACACCCGATGGTCGTCACGATTTTGTGCGGCAAGTTATTTACATAGGCTTTTAGAATAATGTTGTTATCGGCAACAATTAATAGCCCTTGCGCCCCTCTTGAAACAATCACCATTTCGCTGCCCAGTTTCAGTAAATCATAAGCGGCATGTACAATGTCCTGCTCTTGCAAGAGTGGGTTTCCGGCAAATTCTTCAAGTTCGATTTGATTAGGTTTGACCAGATTGGGTCTGGCTTGTAGTCCCTGGCGAAAGCTTTCACCGCTGCTATCTAAAATGCTACTGGCTGATTTTCGATGTGCTAATTCAATTAATTCGGCATAAAAATCAGCAGGTGCGCCTGGAGGCAAACTTCCGGACAGAATCAAAATATCATCGGGTGCCAGAAGAGCTTCGATTTGATTGTGTAACTGTTTGCAATATGCCGGCGTCACCGTGAAACCAGTCGTTCTAATATGTGTTTCTGCATGGCTTGATTGGTCAAAAATGGTCAGATTAGTGCGGGTTTGACCACTCACCTGCACAAAATTAGTCAGTAACAATTGAGTTTGCAATCGGTTAAAGAGGCCGATGGATTGTTCACCAACAAAGCCGAGCACATGCACAGGACAATTTAAAGACTCAATGGTTCTAGCGACATTAACGCCCTTTCCAGAGGGAAACTGTTGGTTATGTGTTGCCAGCAGATTGCCTCCCAAAACGAGTTGATCGACTTCAATCACATAATCAACTGCAGTATTAGTGGTAACGGTAACGATTTTTGAGGCCATAAAGGTGAACCGGCAAAAAAGTACATTGTGGAGTTTAAGTTATAGCAAAACCACGCAATATTGCCAGTTCACGCTTAGGTAAATCGTTTAGGGTGCAACTTATTATTTAGCGAACAGCTTACTGACCTTTTTTGTTTTTACGGATAGCATAGTAACCGACACCAATCGCTCCAACTACAAGCAGCAGCATCAGGATAGGATATTGATAAAACGAGTCAATAAATGACCCCATGCCTTGAGAAGTGCTTCGATAATATGGGCCCATAATTTTCCCCTTTCAAGATAGTGGTTAATACGACAATTTGTCGAGCTTATCACGGAACTTAAACTTGTCCAGAAACCCAGCAAGTCTTTGGTATTTATTGCGACTACAGCGGAGAACGCGCCAAGTTTAGGTGGTCTATGTGAATGATAAAAGATGCGTAATTTTTGCTAGACTTATCTAATCAGTTAGTAAAATATCAACCAGGAATAAGCCATGGAAACGCCCACTAATTTTACCGCCTCTCGTATTGCGCGTCGTCGATTTTTGAAATTGCTGACGCTTGGGCTTGTGACTGGCAGTTCTTCTGCATCGGCGTTGTTCAGATTAAGCAATGCTTGTCTTGATCCGCATGCGACGCCAAACTCACCGCTTGAAGCTTCTGCCTGGCAGGGAATTGATCCTCAACAATGGTGGGATTGTCATACCCACATTGTCGGTTCGGGCGACGGTGGCAGCGGGATCATCTTAAGTGATGAAATGCAAGCGCCGCTTCAGCATCCGATTCAAACTTTACAATATTGGGCCTATGTGAATGCCGCTTGTACCGGACATAGCGGTCAGGATGCAGCATTCGTCCATCGAATTCGCGCATTGCTCGAAAGCATGCCTAAGGGATGCAAGGCCATGTTATATGCTTTTGATCAAGCACATACACTTGGAGGAGAGCCCGATCACGCGAGTAGCGCATATTTTGTACCGAATGCTTATGCGCAATCGCTTGCCAAGTATTACCCGGATCGTTTTGAGTGGGTTGCCAGCATTCATCCCTATCGGCGCGATTGTGTCTCGGTGCTAAAGCAAGCCGCTGAACAAGGCGCTCGAGCTGTCAAATGGTTACCGCCGGCAATGGGAATAGATCCGGCTTCCGCGGAATGCGATCGATTCTACAAAGCAATTGCTGAACTTAAGCTGCCGATTATTAGCCACGCCGGTGAAGAACGCGCTTTACATGGGGCCAGCCAGCCTGAATTCAGCAACCCTCTGCGCTTGCGTCGGGCCTTGGATATGGGGGTGCGCGTGGTCATTGCTCATTGCGCGACCTTGGGGTCGTTTGACGATCAAAACGGTCGAACAATCAGGAGTTTCGATTTATTTGGTCAGTTGATGGCTGAGTCGCAATGGCAAGGACTGTTGTTTGGTGATATTTCCGCGATTATCTTACGCAATCGCGATCCGGAGGTTATCAAAACCCTGCTGACCGAAACCGCTTGGCATGATCGCTTGCTCAACGGCTCCGACTATCCATTGACCGGCGTGTTACCGTTAATCTCGGTGCGTAAATGGGTCGATGCCGGAATTCTTGCTGAAGAAGCGATTGCACCATTAGTCGTATTACAGGATTATCATCCGTTCCGTTTCGATTTTGTGTTGAAGCGTAGTCTGAATTGGCAAGGCAAACGCTTTGCTGCCCGAGTGTTTGAAACACGGCGCTTTTTTGAGGCCAAGTAAACTTGCGTTTGGCAAGCTTCCTCCGCAATTCTCAATTTGAAGCCAAACTGTCCAAATTGAGAATTGCGGAAGCTTCCTTTTGTCGCTACCGGTTTCACATAATTCGGAGTAGAATTTTTCCTTTACCCCGAATCGATATTCGGAATTTTTTCTAAAGTTTAAATGAGGTGGTGTATGAAATTTAATCCCTGTGTTTCAAAAGGTCGCTGTACAGAAGACGGTACCCATTGCAAAGGCTGCGGCAGGTCGCATAGAGAAATTGCCGAAACCAAACAAGTGGTCATGCAGGTTGTGAAGTTTGCCCATAAAATGGGTTATGAGAATATTGAAGATTTTGCCGATTTTATTGGTAAAACAGTGCTTAAAAAGTTACAAGCTACGCTGTAATTAACCCTGAGGAGTCGTTCACCATGTCTTTTACCCCTGTTTTGTTACCGGAAATCCTGCAAGCCATTGCTGCTGTGATCGAAAGTAATGCCGAAGAAGTGACAGCACTCGATCAAGCGATCGGTGACGGCGATCATGTGTTTAATTTGCAGCGAGGACTGAATGCCTTGCTGCCGTTGGCAGAAACCTTGGCACAAATGGAGTGGAGCGCGGCATGGCAAAAAATCGGCATGACCATGATGTCTACAGTAGGCGGCGCTTCAGGCTCGCTTTATGGCACCTTGTTTCTGGCGATGAGTAAAGCTGCTACGAGTCAGCCCGCAACCTTGGCTGGTTTTGCAGAGATTTTTAACGCTAGCGTCGAGGCGGTTAAACATCGAGGTAAAGCCGAACTGGGCGAAAAAACCATGCTTGATGTATTTATCCCGGTTGCCCAGTGTTTAAGACAAACCGCCGAAGACGGAACAGCTTTAGCAAAGGCACTAGAACAGGTTAATCAAGTAGCGCTAGCAGGAATGGAATCGACTCGCGATATGCTGGCAACCAAAGGCCGCGGCTCGTTTCTTGACGAGCGCAGCCGGGGACATATTGATGCCGGGGCCAAAACCGGACAATTAATGATTTCTGCGATTATTGCGGTGTTGTTAAAGCATTTGTAAGTCCATTTCGCCTTGAGTTGCGCGGATCGTTATTCAGCGATCCGCCCGTAAGGCATCAAAATCCGCTAATCTGCTGCCGAGGTATTTTGGAGCCGAGCAGTTTTTCAACCAATTTCAAAGCCGAATATTCATCTTCCGAAACCAGCGAGACTGCCTGACCATTGAGTCCAGCGCGTCCGGTGCGACCGATACGATGAACGTAATCGCTCGATGAGCGCGGGAGTTCGAAATTAACCACATGGGGTAATTGGGCGATATCGATGCCGCGCGCGGCGACATCAGTGGCAACCAATACCCGAATCTCACCGGCCTTAAAACCCGCTAAAGCACTAGTTCTGGCCCCCTGGCTTTTATTGCCGTGAATCGCGGCGGCTTTAATCTGGGCGGTGTTGAGTTTTTCAGTCAGCCGGTTCGCGCCATGTTTGGTACTGGTAAATACCAGCACTTGTTGCCAATCGTTGCTTTTGACCAAATGGGTCAATAGCGCAGTTTTGGCGGTTTTATTGACGGTATAGACAATCTGTTCAACAGTATCTGCGGCAGCATTTTCGGCCGCGACCTCAACAGTCACCGGATTGACTAATAATCCTTCAGTCAGTTTGCGAATTTCAGCCGAAAACGTTGCTGAAAATAACAAGTTTTGGCGTTTTTTCGGCAGCAATGCCAAAATTTTATGCAAGTCTTTGCTAAAGCCCATATCGAGCATACGATCAGCTTCATCGAGCACTAAAATCTCGACATTGTTGAGTTTGACCGCGTTCTGGCTGACTAAATCGAGCAAACGTCCGGGCGTTGCCGTTAAAATATCGACCCCGCCGCGTAAGCGCATCATCTGCGGATTGATTTTAACCCCGCCGAACACAACCTCCGATTTTAAGCGCGGCGCTAAATGCTGGCCGTATTTAACGACAGATTCGCCGACTTGGGCCGCAAGTTCACGGGTTGGCGTCAGGATTAACGCGCGCACCGGTCGATTGCGCTCAATCACTTTTTGCGAAAGACGCTGCAAGATCGGTAAGGTAAAGCCGGCGGTTTTGCCGGTACCGGTTTGGGCCGCGGCCAGTAAATCACGTCCACTTAACACTGCTGGAATGGCTTTTATTTGAATCGGGGTCGGCGTTTGATAGCCGGAATCGGTGACGGCAGCGATTAAAGGCGCTGCTAAACCTAAGGTCGAAAATGGCATGTAAATCTCAATGAGGAAAAAAAGGAAGTGGCGCTGTTGGTTATAAAAATGTCGGTATTGGCCACGTTACCGACCTTTCAAAAGGCTGTACCCGCTTCGCTGGATATTTATGCGGAACGGGGTATTATCGTTTTTGCTAAATTTTTCAATATTATAGCTTAAATATTGAATTTGAGGGGAGTAATTAAGTATTAAGTCATTTAACAACAATTGTGGGCGGGGCTTTTAGCCGCGATCTGGTGTACTGGAAAACGCATCACTCGCGAACGATGCGCCTCCTGGCGTCGGCACATCCTATATCATTATTTTATATATATTTTATTGAGTTTTATCATCCTCCGATAAGCTATTTTGATACTTGTGTTGATAATACGCCGGTAGCAGAGTCACGGTTAAGACGATGATGGTAAACGTGCCGTAATAAATAAAACCGGCACCAAGACCTAAAAACGATGGAGTAATGCTCGTCAGTATCGACAACAACACTTGAAAAATCACTGCGGCACAGTGCCAAAACAATTGATAATTTTCATAAAAACGGTCACTTCGAAAACATTTTTAACATATAACGGCAAAGTTATAAACATCGCTAACAGCAAGGCATACCATAGGCTGGATAACACGATCCGCGTTGAGTCGGATAACCTGATGGGTTCATGCGGAAATGCGATCCATTCATAGGGAGCAATCGGAAATTCAAGACGACAAGCCGTTAAGCTACTGTTGATCACCACCATGATAATGATGCGATAGTGAAAACACCTATTGTTGGTCATTATTTGGCCTGTTTTGATGGGTGAATAGTCGGACGATTTTTACCACGATGCTGGAAAACCGCCGGCCCCACGGTAAAAAACACAATAAAGGCAAAGCCCGTGCAATAATAAATTATGAATTGATAAAAAGGTGAAGAGGAAACGGGGGGACTAAATAAATATAAATTAAAGAGCATCCCAAATTAAAGATAAAAACACCAATGCGCCAACACACCAAAATTTTTTGTATTCCAAATAAAACTGGGTATTTTCAAAGCACTTATTAAAATAAAACGGAACCGTCGCAAACATTGCGATAAATAGAAGATAATAAACTACCGAAAAGATTATTCTTGTGGGATTAGGCAAAAAAAATAGATTTTGGAAGATACCAAAAGAGTCCAAATCTTCAATTGGAAACTCAAAAAATGATGCCTTATCTAAACCCCAATATTTTGGTAAATAGATCGGACCCAACGCAAATACACCAATGACCAATAATGAAATAAGCCAAGTTATCACTAACACTATGGTGAGCGAAATAGTTCGAGCAGAGGAGCGGTTGCAAGCATCAGTCATCATCATTTTCCACAGAATTGATTAACATTGAACAACCACATTGCGTTCAATCGAAAGCAATGTGGCGAGTGTAATAAAAATTTTAAATTCTCAAGACCTGGGTTTAAACACAGTGGGTTGTTTTATCGTTAACGAATAGGTGTAAACGCCTGGAACGTTGAGGTTTTCCTGCTGCAAACTACCGGTCAGAGAGATAGGATGTGCTGAACGGAGGGAAGCGCATCATTCGCGATACCCTCCGTTTTTTTGTACACGTTAATAAATTTTCACTCCTAAACGCTGACGCAGCCAAAAAACCGGCTTTAACACCCCCAACGCAATGCCGCCGTATGCACTGGCGCATCCCAGAGTTCGAGCATTTCCGCATCAAGCAAGCTCAGCGTAATGGAGCAACCCGCCATGTCGAGCGAGGTGGTGTAATTGCCTACCAAGGATCGGCATAGCTTGACGCCGCGTTGTTCCCAATATTGAGCCGCCAACTGATAAATCAAATGCAATTCGAGGAGCGGTGTTCCACCGAAGCCGTTAATATGCAGCAAAGCAGTTTGACCAAGGGCGGGCTTGAGTTCATCCTGAATAATATCGGCAATATGCTCAACGATTTCACTCGCATGTGTTAAGGGCAGGGTCGAGCGACCGCGTTCGCCGTGAATGCCGACGCCCATTTCCATTTCGTTTTCGGCAAGCGTAAAGGTTGGTTTGCCGAGTGCCGGAACTGTGCAACTGGTGAGCGCGACGCCCATTGAGGCAGTATTTTGATTGACGCGCTCACCGAGCGCTTGGCAGGCCATTAAATCGTAGCCGCGCTCGGCTGCTGCGCCGACGATTTTTTCAACGATCAAAGTGCCGGCGACACCGCGTCTCCCGGTGCTGTGATCTTTGGCTAACGAAACGTCATCATTGACTAGCACCGTGGCATTTGGGCAGTCGAGCATTTCGGCGGCGATTTCAAAGTTCATCACGTCGCCAGCATAATTTTTAACGATAAACAACACGCCGCCACCGCTTTCAACGGTTTGCGCAGCAGTCAACATTTGATCGGGTGTAGGTGAGGTGAAAATCTGGCCGGGGCAAGCAGCATCGAGCATTCCAGTCCCGACGAAACCGCAGTGGAGCGGTTCATGGCCTGAGCCGCCGCCGGAAATCAGCGCGACTTTACCGCTCGGGGTCGGCTTGACGCGGCTGATAATGTGAGGATCGGCGTTGTAGTTGACAATATCGGCATGCGCTTTGGCGAAGCCTTGTAAACTTTCTTCAAGCAGGCTATCGATGTTATTTATGAATTTTTTCATGAACTGTTTGTCCTCGGTGGTGGATTATCGTGATAGGGAGGCCGTCCGGGAATGGAGCGCTTAGGGTCGAGAATTGCTCAAAACCCAGTATCGCAACCTTGATTGGTTGCGTCAAGCCTGTCAAAGTAAAATGAATGCGGTTATGCAAGCTTATGTTATTTGATGAAGTTTGGCGTTAATTTTTTGAAAAATGTGCGCTATGCTCTATTCTATGAAGCACAATTTCTTTTTTGTGATTGGGTGAAGAGGATAGTGGTTCTTTGCTTTAATATCCTGCGGGCCCCCTTTCAATTTCTTAAATAACGCTAAAAAGCCAATAACTTAAGCTGATGCATGATGGATGAAACCATAGACAACTTTTATTTTAAACAGAATTTTTCGGCGGAATGCCGTTTGCTGGATGAACTGCGTGTTGCCTTGACTACCGACAGCGACCCCGTTTTTACCCTTCCTCAAAATATTCAGTCACTATTCGATCCAGCCTATTCGCAGCTTTACATCACGCTATTTCAACGTGGCTTAAAGCCGTTGCGCTGGGGTGCCCGCAAAGCTGATTTGGCAGAAACCTTGCGGCGGGTAGTTTTTAAGCTTAAATCATTGGCTGATTTTGAGTTATTTGAAGTCGCTGATGCTAGTCAATGTCGGATCATGTTTGAAATGGTGATCGGGGAACGGGAGTGTGCGATCCGAAATCTAACCGGGCATGCGTTTACCAAAAACCGCTTTGAGCCAGGCATTACTGGTTTTAAATACACCTATAAAGATACGACTCGCTATTTTATGCCGACCGATGCAGTTGTCCAAAGCATCATGAGCGTTGCGCAATTGTTGAATTTTCTGGCCAAAAAAACCGGGCTTGCAAAACGAACCGTGAGTATTACCGAACGTGGCAATTTGATGCGCCATGAACCGATCAAATACAAATTTATCAAGAGTATCGCGTTTATTTCGTTTCAGGAACGGGTATTACCCTTGTATCGCGGCTACCCCGTTCCAGTAACCGCCGATAAAGAAACCATTCTGGAGAGTACGCTGAAAAGTGTTGACTGGCTGGTGCGTAACATGAACGAAGATGGCAGTTTTCTGTATTTTTATGACGGCTGTCTCGATACCGTCGTGGATTTTGATCATCCCAAAATGATCGATCCTCTGTATAACAATATTCTGCGGCATAGCGGCGGAACCATAACGCTGATCAGAGGCTATGAATTAAGCCAAAATGACGTTTATTTGCAGGCGGCCAAAAAATCGCTGGGTTTTCTGATTTCGACGATTAGGGAGCATGAGTATCAAGGACAATATGCCTGCTATCCGTTCGACAATAAAAAATCTAAACTCGGCGGGGCAGGAATCGGCTTGGTAGCGATGATGCATTATTATCGCCATACCGGCGATGAAAGCTATCGCAAATATCTTGACGGCTTGGTGAGACATATCTTGTCGCGCGTTGATGCCGACGGCGAAATGATTGGCTACTACCTTCATCCTAAATTTAATGATGGTCAACCCTTGATCGACCCTCCCGACGAGATCAAAAAACAGTTGTTTTCATTTTATTACCCGGGCGAAGCGCTGCTTGGTCTCGTCTTGTATTACCAGCATATTAAAGATATCGATCCGGACTTACGCACCGAAATCCTCGACAAGAGTCAACGCGCGCTGGATTTTCTGGTTGACATCCGGCCTATCAAATATCGTGAATTATTTTTGGCCTTGCCCGCCGATGCCTGGCTGATGCAGGCAATTGAAGAATGGGTCAAGATAGAGGGTTTTCGCAAACAAAGTTATATCGATTTTGTATTCATTGACGCCCAAACCATGATTAACCAAATGTACACCGAGGCTAACGTCGAGTATTTTGACTATTATGGTGGCTTTTACTATGTCTATGGCGATCATGTTTATCATGACGCTTCACGTTGTGAAGGCTTGATTGCCGCCTACCATCTGGCAATTTTTCTGGGCGATCAAAATCGGGCGCAAGCGATTATGGAGGCCATGCTGATTTCGGCAAAAGGCTTGATGTATACCCGCCATACCGAGGAATCGACTTATGCCCATAAATATCCCGAAAAAAGTATTAACAGCTTTCGCTTTAAATTAACTCGGCAATGGGTCAGAGTTGATTCGGTCCAGCATGCCGGCTGTTTTCTGGCTAGATTGTACGGGGTTTGGCCGGAACACCCCAGGCCATTACTCGACGACACCAAATTTTCGCTCGAAAAATTGACGTCATTGAACGCTCTTAGCTAACTGATTGAGTAAACATAATATGAAGTTTCGCTTGATATTCAAGATTATTCTACTGCTTAGCGTTTGCTTGCCCGGACTCCTTGCAGCAAAGGATTATACCGATGCGCTAAAATTTATCGGTAATCCCTACCTTAATCGTTATGCCACACCAGAACAGGCTTATGCGAGAAATATCTGGAATATGCAAGTGTTTGATCATAAAATTTTTCTGGCAGCGGGTAATAGTAGTAACCGAGGTCCGGCAAGTAACGCAGGTCCCGTGCCGATAATGACGCTGGACCCTGCTACCGATCAATTTGCCGAAGAGGGACAGGTAAATGATGAACAAATCGGCAGTTTTGTAATATTGAACAAGCAACTCACCATCCCGGGACATGATCCACGTGAGGATTGGTCGGCCGGCAATTATTATCAACGCTTGGAAAAGGGGTTTTGGCTCAAGACGCGCAATATTCCGAATGCCTTGCATAATTACGCCATGGTCGAACATGGCGGGATATGGTTTGCCGGCCTGGGATTAAATGATGGCGGAGCGATTGTGGCCTCTTATGATCAGGGTAAAACCTGGAAAACCAGCCTGCAAACGTCGGCCCGGGTCTATAATTTTTTTCAGGCGGACAAGAAACTTTATGCTGTCAATAGTCTAAAGGTTGAAGACGGCGGGGTTTTTATTTTTGAACATCATGATGATCAAGGGTTTGTGGCGCGTGGCGATTTGACGCCGAAAGTCATGTTTCCGGAAACGGAGCTTATCTCTAAAAAGAAGCTCAAAATTATTCGGGCACAGAGCTTTAAAAATCAGCTGATTTATATTGGCGCTTATGCTCATAATGATCATCAAGATCTGCCGTTTGGCGTCTATTTTGCCGAATCACTAAGCTCTGGAAAATTAAACATAAAAAAGGTGACGCTTCCTGAGACTAGCATTCCGTGGGATATTTTGCAGGATGCTCAACAGCTATTTATTCTGGCCAGCGCCGACGATATTTATCACCCACCAATTACCAATTACGTGTTTCGGGCGTCTTTATCCAAAGTACCGGAATTCAGCACTCATGTGCAGTTTTCCGCCGAGAGCTTTGCACGCTCGTTTGAATGGGTGAATCAAACTTTTTATTTTGGTTTGGGAGCTGAAATTGCCAATTCGACGCGCTGGAACGTTTCCGAATTGAGCAGTCATGCCGGTGATATTTTAAAGCTGAAGCCCGTAATTCAATAATGCGTTAATTTTTACAATCTAAGGTAATCGATATGTCCAGTATGGAATTTTTGAAACAATTCGATAAAGAACAACTGTTCCGCTTTTTTGTAGATGGCCGGTTTCAAAAGAAATACGCGGGCTGGGTGGGCTATGAGGCCGGTGAGCGCGGTTCCGTACAAGCATTATTGAACGGTTTTGCCTTTATGCTCGATAATTTCGATTTATCGCAGGGGCTTCGCGCGACCTATTTGTTGGAACTGCATAAAGTCTGCATGATGAGTATCGAAACGCAGAACATTAAGAGTTCGCCAGGCGATCTGCGGTTTTTGAACGCCGGCATGCCGTTTTTTTCAAAAACCACTACTCTGGAAAATCTGCACGAAATTCTCGCCATGCGCAAAGATGATGGAACCGCGGTTTTCAACAACAAACAATTCGGCAAAACCGCTAATGAACTCGATGCCGAAACCATTTATCAATATATTCAAAAAGAAGGCAAAATCAATTATCGCAATTGGTATCCGGTACTGGATGTCAAAACGCAGCACGCACTGGAAAAAAAAGCCTCGCTGCATGAGTTTTATCAGGCGAAACATCATGTGCAGATGTTGTTTGTGGATAAGGTTGAAGAGATTGTCGCACGCTACAATTGCAGCATGCAGGAGGCTAACTCCGATGATCAACGCTTACGCAGTATTGCCTTGGTAGTTAGAGAGCTAGAGTTGTTACACCCGTTTCCGGATGGCAATTGCCGAACCTTTGCCTGCGTATTGTTGGCCCAAATGTTGTTGTATTACGGGTTTTATCCGGCCATTTTGAGCAACCCCAATCTCGACGGCGAATATTCACTCGACCAATGGATTGCCGAGATCAAAAGCGGTATGGAATGTACCAAGGTGCTGTTGGCGACCCCTGAAGCTCGGCTTTATGATTATTCGATTCTGGATGCCAAGCCTGAAGATCGGACGACATTTTTGAGCATGGCCAAGGGACTGATCGAAAAAATCGACAGTTTTAAGGAAATCTATCTAACCCCACAGCGCCTGCTGCGTTATACAGGTGGACAATGGTTAACGGACTGCGATCCGTTTTTAACCTTTACGGGGGTCGGCACTTACAACACTTATAGCGCGGGTAATCTTTACTTTGTTTTGCAAATTGATGATTGGCTGAACGAAAAACTTGAGGTCAGCACCGAGCTTATTAAAATTCTCCAAAAAGGCGTTAAAGCGGTGGTCTTAGACCGGCCCGAATATGCCAAAAGCTTGAATATTCCGGTGTTGCTCGTCGACAATGCCTTTGCGGCCTTCAAGCTGGCGGCTATCCAAGTCCGTCAGGAACTTGACTGCTACACCATTCTGGTCACCGGCACCGAAGGCAAGACCGGCGCGAAGGTGCAATTGCATCACTTATTGAAACATCAAGCGCGCACCCATGCGGTTATCAACAGCGCCAATACCGAAATTCCCGTGTTGCGCTCGCTGATTAATTTGGGTGTCGGCGATCAAATCGAAATCAACGAGGTGTCAGTCGGCTCCGATGAAGATTATCGGGTCGAACGGACCAAGATGGTCAATCCGAATATTTGTTTGTTTACCAATATCGGCCCGAATCACATGGATATGCACAAGACCATGGAGAATTTGCTTCGGGCTAAATCTTCAGTCGTCGAAGGCTTACGTGACGGCGGCGTCTGCATCGTCAATGCGGCTAATGAATATTATGCAGGACTCGTCGGTGCGATTCGCGAACGTAGGCCGGAAGTTACGATGTTCACCTATGGTACCGATCCACAAAACCATGCCTATCTTGAAAGCGCCGCCATTAATCAACAACGCTTGGGCTGGGATGTAGTTGCGGTGATTGAAGGTGATCGTCTAGAATATTTTTTGCCCTTGTGTCAACAACATGCCCCACTGATGAGCGTTGGTATTTTATTGACCATCAAAAAAGCCGGTTACGACATTCATCAGGCCGCCCAGCATTATGTTGATTTGCAGCCGTTTGAAACCATGGGCCGCCTGCTGAATATTCACAAGAATGGGGGCGAAGTATTGTTTTATGATCAGAGTCGGCGCGGCGGCATTCAGGGCATGCGCTCGGCCTTTAACGATCTTAAGAACTTTAAAGTGACCGGTAAAATGGTCGCCTTGGTGGGTGGCGTTTCGGTTAAAAAAGATAGTGACTGGACTCAAGAAGTGCATCGACAATTGGCGGAGTTGATCAATGACAGCCAAATCGACCGACTCTATACCACCGGCAATTACATGGAATATGTGCATCGCCATTTGCAGAACAAAGCGCGTCTGGTGCGTCATGTCGATGATATTGATGAATTAGCCGACGCCTTGATGACTGAAATTCAGCCCGGTGATTTATTGTTTATTATCGGCAGCGCCTATTTATATTTGGGCCGGGTATCGGACAAACTGCTGAGTTACAAAACAGTGACGAACAAACCTAAAAGACTGGCGGAGGACAAATTCGATCGGAGTATCGAGCAATACGCATTGTCTGCGGATGATCTCCTGCAATATCGGGTGCTGTTAGTTTTTGAAGCGATTCAAAGTGGCGTTCAAGTGGCTACCGCCTGCGCCCGTTACGCCATTAAAGAAGCGGATTATTTACAATGGCATGCGCATTTTGCCAATTATCGAGAATTTAGAACCACCCTGCTAACGCATTTTTTTACAGCGCTCGACAAATTAGTCGAAACCGAACACATTAAAAACATTAATAAACCGATCGGCGATAGCGGTTATAAGAGTTATGTACAATCTCAGGACTATTGCCATCGCTGGTTTAACAATCATGATCAAATTAAAAATGAACCGGTTAAACAATTATTCGGCAATTTCTATGATTTTGGTCATGCGCGTTACCTGCTGCATATTGAGGTCGCTACCAAAAACCTCCACATCGGTTTGGTTGAATATCGCCAGCAAGACGATCATTATGAAATCGTAAAAATATCCGAAGCAGGACTGGTCGAGCTTCAGCAAGAATTTCCTTTTCCTGTCACGCTAAAACTTCAGCAGCGCACCTGGGGTTTGGGCTGGGCAAGTGTCGATTGCGGTAATTTTATCGATCCTTGTGAGGCTTCTACCTATTATGCCTTGACCGATTTGAGCAACAGTCCCTTGTATAAAACCATCATCCAGCCTATGGTGATGGCATTGAATCACTGATAAATGGGATACCAGAATGACTAACGCAGCAGAACAATATTTATTTACGCCGGGGCCGGTGAAGATTCCGACCGACATACTGGCCTTGGGGGCGATGCAAACACCTTATTTTCGTAATCAGGCATTTTCTGAAGTGGTTTTCGAATGCGAAAAGAATTTATTGGCGCTCACCAATGCGCCGGAAGGCAGTCGAGCAATCTTTATCACCGCCTCCGGTACGGCCGCGATGGAAGCAGTGGTGCTGAATCTCTTGGATACTCAAGAACAGTGCATTGTGATTAATGGCGGCACCTTCGGGCAGCGCTTTGTCGATATTTGTCATTTACATCAACGACCTATTTTTAACGTCAAGGTCAGTAATACCAATCTGGCAAATACGGATAGTCTGGAAAACTTTCAAACCGCGAGCGCTTTGCTGGTGAACGGACATGAGACCAGTATTGGCTTACTGTATGACTTGCATGCCTTGGGGAATTTTTGCTTAACACATGGCATGTTGCACATCGTTGATGCGATCAGTATGTTTGTCACCGATGAACTCGATATGCAAAAGTGTGCGATTGATGCCCTGATTCTATCTTCACATAAAGGTTTGGCGTTGCCGCCTGGCCTTGCAATGGTCATTTTATCGCCCAAGGCGCTTAGAAGAATCAAACACGCCCAAACTTACTATCTGAATTTTAAAAACCATCTGGAAGATGGCTTACGTGGGCAAACACCATTTACCCCGGCAGTGACGATTATTTTGCAATTACAATTACGTCTTGCGCAACTTATGGCACAAGGCTTAGCACACCAGCAACAGCGCGCGAAAGCGATTGCGGAATATTTTCGGGCGGCGATCAAACCCTTACCGCTCAAGACTTATTCGGCCTATATGCCGAATGCCTTGACTGCGTTGAGTCCAACCGATTCGCGCAAGGCCTCCGAAATTGTAGCTGAGCTGGAGCATCAATACCATGTGGTCGTCGCACCGAATGGCGGCGAATTGAAAGACACCTTATTCAGAGTGGCACACATGGGCGATATCGACGAGGCCTATACCGATGTATTGATTAACGCCTTGTTTAATTACTATCAGGTGACACGATGAAAGTGTTAATTATGGCCGCAGGCGTCGGTAGTCGAATTAGTCGGCATTTGCAAAATCAACCTAAATGCTGCGTCGATGTCGACGGCAAGCCACTGATTAAATATACCTTTGAACTACTTAATCGAAAAGGCATTACCAATATCGCGATCGTGACCGGCTATCAGGAAAAATACATCCATCAGGCCCTCGAAGGCTTCCAATATGCACGTTTTTTCAATCCTTTCTATCGTGTTGCAAATTCGATTTCATCGGCTTGGTTTGCGCGGGATTTTCTAGTCGGTGACGACTTATTGATCATGAACGGCGATGTCTACATGGAAGATGCCATTCTCGACGCCTTGCTGCACGATCCCAATTCACCGGTACTCTTGAGCGATAGTACCCGCATTAATGACGCAGATTATCGCTTCCAATGGCAAGGCAATCTGCTGAAAAAATATGGCAAACAACTCAGTAATGAAGAAACCACCGGTGAATATGTCGGGATCGGTAAATTAAGTCAGCAGGATGTGATGCTGTTTAGACAGCAGGTGATCGATGCGGTTTCCTCCGAGGATTATGGCTGCTGGTGGGAAGAGGTAATTTATCGTAGCGTGGAAACGGGGCGCGAGGTCTATGTGCATGACATCGCTGGAAAATTCTGGGCCGAAGTCGATTACATCGAAGATTATGAACGCATCAAAGCCTTTGTCAAAAGACTTAAGCAAGCCTAGCGCTCATGAAGTTAACGCAACAAAACATCCTCCACCAAGGCACACTACTGGTCAAAGACGATGCCACAGATTCTTATGAGCGTGTCTTGATCTACCAGCACTTTCGGTTTTTTTTCTCGCTACGCGAAACGCAGTATTCTCCAGCCGATCTAAGCGATTCTGACCAGGATGGCGTTCCCGATTATGTTATTCACCTCTTGCATAAAGTGGTTGTCGCCTATGCAATTTTAGTCGATGGACTTGGATTTCAGGATTTGTTCGCAGGCTTATGGCTTGATGCGCAAAAGGTGCATTTTCTCGATATTTATCTTCAAGACATTGCGGTAGAACATGGCATTGCCTCTGCATCGATTTATGATTTTAATCCCGAAGTCGTGCAGGGCTCACTTTATGTGGGCAATTCGTTGCGCTTGATTTTCCATCGTAACTTGCATGCAGGAACCGCGACGCCGATTCACGAACTGGTGCATCTGTTTCAGTTTTCCTATGTGCCTTTCAATAACATCTGGTTCATGGAAGGCGTGGCGCGCTGGGGGCAGCGTTTCATGCAAACCAATCCAGGCAAAACCGAACCATTGCCCGCCACTCAAGAACAACTCGAAGCCCTGCTTAAAAAATGGCATGATGCCGAACATTTTTGGAATCGTTTGGTGGAACTGAGTTCCCCGAACAGCGTCCTTGAAGTTCCGGAATCGCTTCGGGACTGTGGCGTTCCAATCCAGGCGAACTGGAGCGATGGTCGTTTCATGCGTTTTTTTTTGGAACGATGCACAAAAAATGTCGCGCTACTGAGTACCGAACAGCGCACGCGTGATCTTCCCTCGTATGGTCAATGGAATCGTGAGGAAAAACGCTCGGCCAACAACAACAAATATATTCTCAAAAGCATCCTCGAAGCACTTGTCTTGTGCCAAGCGCCAGCGCATCCTGAACTCGATGCCTTTATCGATCTCGTAACACCGCTGATCCGAATAAATACCGACAATTTCGCCGATCCTGCCGTGCAAAAATTCATGTGCGTCTTACAAAAATACGCCTTGGGAAAAGTCACGGTCAGCCCCAAAGCCGTTCTATATAGCGATTATTTTGATTTGGCTACCGGCACCCTCTCGATACAAACCGTCGATTTTTCAGGCCTGAAACTGAGCAACGCCGAATTGGATACCTTCAAGGTTGTCCGGCACCTTATCGGCTCGTTGAAATTCGAAGATAATCCGGATTTGACCTCTCTAGCGGGCCTTGAAAATCTCCAGGCAATTGAAGGCAGTTTGACGATCAACGCTACCGGAATTCGCCATCTTAACGGTCTGACCCTTTTAGAGCGGGTCAAAGGACATATCGAAATTCAGAAGAATAGCCAATTACGGTCCATCAATGGATTCACCGCCTTGGAGGTTATCGATACCCAAGTCACGCTTGCCAATAATGAAGCATTGACCATTATCAATGGCTTCAACAGTTTGCGTCAGATCAAAAAAGGTGCCCTGACGATTGAAAATTGCCCGCAACTGATCAACATCAATGGCTTCAATAGTCTGGCGCAAGTGAAACACTTACTGCTGAATCGCTTGGGGATTACTCAAGCGAATTTTTTAAGTCACTTGATCAGACAACAACCTGAGTTCAAAGGCCATATCAAAATCACCAGCTGTCGCTTGCAGAATCTGGATTGTTTTACACCGTTGACCGGTGTCAACTCGTTTTATTTATTTGACAACAAACTCAAAAACTTGCGGGGTCTGGAAAACCTTCGCCATGTAGAGGCGAGTTTTTCACTATCGACTAATCAATTAAACGATATTTCGCAATTGGCAAGGCTTGAAAGCGTCGACGGCATGCTTGCGCTTGCGCATAACCAATTAAGTTCCCTGCACGGCCTGGAACAGTTAAGGCAATTGAAAACAGTGAGTTGGAACGGCCAAAATCGCACCCTGGTTCTGAATGATAATCCGCATTTACAGGACATTGCCGCGCTAGCGAATCTTCAGACCCAGGATAATTATCTGATCATTCTGGCGGATGATTACCGGCAGTATCAGCACAAACCCGACTCGCAAGCCGATTTTCATAAGAACATCATCGAATGGCATGATTTGACGGCCAAACGCATCATTCCCAGCTATCGATTCGTTAACAAGCCGGTTCATGACTACGCTAATTTTCGCAAGACCACCCATAATCGCTTATTGAAATATCTGCTCGACTTCGAAACGCCCGCCGATACGCTAATTCTTTCCTTTACCGGCTTCAACGGCAATCTCGGCGGAGTGTTTTATAACCGCTTTCCCTGGATCGTCGACGGCATCAATACCCATAAAATTTTTATGAACGATACTCAGAATATCTGGTATCACAAGGGGATTCCGCCAATCACCAAATCCATGAATGAAACCATTGAACTGATTCGTCAGCTGATGGATCAGTATTCCTATCGAAAAATTCTCTGTATCGGCACTTCGATGGGCGGCTATATGTCGCTGTTGATTGGTTATCTGTTGGAAGCGACGGATGTCATTGCGTTTGCGCCGCAGATTTTTCTGGACCCAGCTAATCGAAGCCATTACGGCGATACCCGCTGGACGGGTGCGTTAAAATCCATGCCCACTCAAGTCAATCCCAAATATCTGGATCTGGGCCTGTTGTATCAAGATCGAAGCAATCTGAAGACGCAAATCCAGATTCATTATGGTCGGCATCTGGAACTCGACCACCAACATATCGAACACTTGGGGGAATACCCAAATGTTCAGTTGTTTCCTTACGATGTCGAAGATCATTACATCCCAAAATATCTCGATAATTTGGGTTTGCTCCACAGTATCATTGCCGACACCATACGTTAATCCAATGAAAATTAAGGTTCTATTCGAAAATAACTGGCGCGCAGCATTGAAAAAATGCACTTGGTTGGACGCGCATCATCTGTACTTCGATGACGTTGAAAAAATTATTAGTTATTGTCACGAACATCAAATTCAAATCATTTTTGGCAACAATTATCGCGCACAAAATTTTCTGGAGCTCAATCAAGCGTGTTTGCGACAGGCAAATCTGCAATTTCTGGTCAATAGCCGCTACGTACTCGATCATTTCGTCGATAAGCGCAAATTTGATCTGTTCATGCGCGAGCAGGGCTTTGCTGACTATGTACCGCGAAACTATGAGACGGTATGCGACATTGAATATCCGTGCATCATCAAACCGAAATCCGGCGGCGTGGGTAAAGGCGTGCGCATTGCTTTTGACGAGGCCGATTTAGGTGATATCGATACTAATAAATATTTGGTTTCCGAGTTTCTCGAAGGCGATGAATATGCCAGCAGTATTTTTTATCACCGAGGAGAAATCATTAGCCATTTTTCCTATGTTAAGAGCGTGCAACAAAGCCATTACGTCTTGCAACAAGTCGACAAGCGCGATTTACATGAAGCGGCCTGCCCTACCGCGTTTTTGGAGCTATTTCTGGCAATCCTGCAGGCGGCCAACCCGAGTCAAGAAACCTGTCAGTGCAGCATCAATTTCAAAATTATCAACGGTATTCCTAAAATTTTCGAAATCAACTGCCGCATCGGTTATACCTTGGCTGGCTATCCCGACGACTTCAAAGTGTTTTTCGATCACTATTTGGCTGCGTTGCATGAAACTCAATCAGCTTCGGAAAACGATAATTTCTTTTCGCTCGCCGAACTTGCTGAGATCACTAAAGGCCGGTGGGAAAATTTACACGCGGATTTTCAGATCAATCAGGTCGAATACATTTATAAATACCTGCAAGCAGGTGATCTTTATGTCGTGCGCCATGAGGGATGGCCTAAAAGTGTCGGCTACACTCCGAATGAGCATCTAGCACCCAAGGTTTTGAACAAACCCGTCGCCGCGCTGATGGTTAACGAAACCTTCGCTCAGGTGCTCAAAAAACCGATGCTGAGGGTCGAAAATACCTACCGGGCGCTTGAAATGCTGGCATCGCGAACCAGTCAGACTTCCAAAGCCAGACGAATCCTGATTGTCGGCAGCTATGGCAAAACCGGCCTCAAAAACAGTTTGTATCATATTTTGCACGACAAACTCGCCATCCATGCCCGTTTAACCAGCGCCAATTATTCGGCCTCGACCTATTGCAGTCTAGCCTCCTTAAAAAAATCGCATCAACTGTATATTGTCGAGTTACCGATCGCCAATAAAACCAAGATGCTTAAACGCGCAGCACTAATTGCACCTGATATTTGCGTTCTGACTGGCATTGGCCATGATCATATCGAACGCTTCAAAACCATCGACCGAATCATCGAGCATAAGGTTTCTGTCGCCCAAGGTTTGGCTCCGGGAGGGAAGTTTATCATTCCTCGGGAAAGTCTTTATCTTGACCAAATTCTGCACCACTTACAAAATTACCCGCATATCGAGATTCTGAGTTTCGGTTATCAAGCCGATTGCGCCGCGCAAATTCTGTTTCAGCAGTATCGCAATTTCGGCTGGGACGTTATTGCCCGAATATCGACTCAATTGCTCTGCTATCGCCTGCCGTTTCCCGAAACTCACGCGCCGTTATCCTCGCTGCCAGTGTTGTTGACCGCTTATCTGCTAGGATTCGAGCTTACCGAGCTCGTCGAACAGCTGGGAGAGTGTGAGAATTTTAAGAGCAGCGGCCGATTGCAAAGGTTTGACTACCAAGGAAAACAATTCTATCTTTACGACCAGAGTTATCGGGGCGGTATAGAGAGCTATCAGTCTTTTTTCGAAACCTTAGCCTATTTCAAGCCGCAGGGTAAGGGCAAAAAAATCGTTTTGAGTTCTGAATTCGTCGATTGCAAGGATAATGAACAAGCCTTGATCGATCATACGCTATTTCAAAATCTGATTCGACAAGCCAAGATCGATGAATTCTATAGCGTCGAAAATTTCTGTGAACATCTACAGGTCTTACCCGATAAACATTTCTGGAAAAATCACGCCAAAGATTTCGATACCTTGAAAGATCAAATCGTCAATAATCTCGAACAAGATGACATACTCTGTATCAAAGGAATTTTCGAAAGCCAGTTACCCAAATTCGTCGCCTATCTACATGCCTTACCGGGTTTAACCCAGTTAAACTATAGAACGGGGTTGCCTAATCGTTATCGGGCACTTGCTGATTTGACGCATATTACTTATGCACAAATCGAGGGCTTGTTGAACGGTCGCCTTGATTCAAACCGAATAAAGGCGCTCTATCTAAATACAAGCACTGCCGATGCTTTAGCTGGCCAATGGTTGATCGGCGACTGCCAGGAGGTCTGCTGTTTATTTTTATTACGTCTTAAACCGCTACTCCACCTGGAATTTGTTGATTGTTCAAGCGCTGAGCTGAGTGGTGGGACCTTGCACTATATTGAGCAAAAGTTAATGCTGTTTAATCACCTCAATGAGGAATGACACCATGAATAGATTACATAGTTTTTCTCAAGCGCCGATTTGGGAATTACAAAAAAACTATTATCAACACTTAGGTATCGAAACTTGGAGCAATGCGCTCGTGCCCTTCAATGCCACAAGTAACGCTTTTATTGCCCATCATTATGCGGCAGTGATTCGTGCCTACATCATTGATCTATACGCCAAGTATGGCTCAGCAAGCCTCTTTCCACTCAATATTCTAGAATTGGGCGTTGGTCACGGACGCTTCAGTTTCATGTTATTGCAGGCGCTGGAAAATATACTCGCCGACCTCGATTTCGCTGAAGGTCATAATTTTTATCGCTATATCATGACCGATGTCGTCGAAGCCAATATTGAAGTCTGGCGCACCCATCCTCGACTTAAACCCTTTATCGAAGCCGGTAAGCTGGATTTTGCATTTTTTGACGCTCAACATCCCAATGACGCGCGGTTGAGTATTATGCAACAGTCCTGCGCCGAATATCTTCAACATCGGCCCTTAGTGATCGTCGCTAATTTCATGCTTGATGTCCTGCCCTACGATTTGTTTTATGTCGAGCATGAAACTTTACATGCCTGTGAAGTCCGTTATGATTTGCCCGCCGACATTCCCTTGGATCAAAATCCGGAACAACTGATCAAAGCGTCCAGTTTCAATTATTACCGGCATAAGATCGTTATGCCTTATTATGCCGATGACACGCTCGATGACATTCTCCTGGACTATAGTCAACATTTGACGCAGACAGTTTTTCAATTCCCGATCGTCGCCATCGAGTTGTACCGCTTTTTTGCTGACCTGACTCCTGATCAATTATGGTTGGTCAGCGAGGAAGCGGATACCGAATGGGCGCAACTCGAAGGTAGAAATGATGTCGGCCTTAAAAAAGCCGGATCGTTTACCAGTCGGGTCAATCTACATGCCTTGTTTGAATATGCCAAGCGTCATGGCGCCAAGTGTCTCTCACCGGATTGGTCTGATGCCCGCTTTGACAGTTTTGCAATCACAACAGGTCTCGAATATTCTCCACAGGCCCACATTTGGGCAGCAATCAGGCATTATCTGTTTGATTTTGGCCCGAAGGATTATTTCCGCCTCGTGGTATCGCTTTACAAAAATGAGGTGGAATTAGATACCAATGGCTGTATTTCACTGTTGGAATTAGGCTATGCCGATCCTTACCTGATTTTCAGACTGCGTAAAATGCTGATCAAAGCCTGTATTAATCTAACCGGTTTTAAACGCATAGCCTTTGAGCGAACCTTGATCCGAAGTTGGGAAAATTACTACAATTTAGGTGAGGAGTTTGATTACGCTAACTTGTTAGCGACCCTACTATTCAAATTAGGCAATTATGAACAGGCCTTGATATTTTTCTCAAAATCGTTGGCATTGAAAGGAAAATCTGCCGAAACTTTTTATCAAATGGGTAAATGCGCACAGTATCTTGAGGATTTACCGCTGACGGTGAAGTTCTATCAGCAGGCGCTCGCCCTCGCGCCCAATCATCATAAAGCGCAGCGACGTCTTGGCTTGCTGCATGGATTCGTTAATTCGGAAATACTTCAGGAGTTGCGTGACCAATTTGTTATTAATGATTAAACTTATTGTCAAACTACAGATAAGAAAGCTAATAAAGCGACATCTTGCGCCCTCTGCCTATGGGAGCGCGCTCGGATGAGGAGGAGTAGACATTCAGCTTTATCACTTACACCTCTATAGCTCTAGCTGGGTTTTTACCCCATTGTTTCAATGACACCTCAAGCAGGAGATAAAATGGAAATCATCACCATGCCCCGTTCGATGCGCTGGATTTGGGCCAGCTTAGGCGCTTACTGGCTCGCGCATATTATTCATCCGGGTTTTGTATCCATTGCGATTATGGCCTTACTGATGATTCCGCTTTTGATTGCCGATCTCATGTTTCCGCCGCGCCCACCCGTTCCGGTTAAGCATTCAGCAGAGGAATCTGACGAGGAACAAATTCCAGGCGCCGAAACTGAAGAAGATCAGCAAAATTCCCCCTAAAATTTGATCACACTTTTCGAGCCAAATAATCCATCCAGCCCGTCGGTAAAATGCGCTTGAGATAGCCAAACAAATACGTCGGAAACGTCACATAGTAACGAAATCTGGGTTTATCGGCCTCAAGCGCATGAATTACTTTTTTGGTAACAGCTTCCGGCGGCAAGGTAAACGGCACCGCCGCCCCTTCTTTTTCAAGACGCTCCAGCATTGATTGATAAATATCTTTATGGAAACTATGTTCCGGATCAATATTTTCATAAAACAAGGCCAGCGAATTTTGTCTGAAATGGGTCAAAATCGGCCCTGGCTCAATCAAGCTGATTTGAATATTCGTCCCATACAATTCCAGGCGCAAGGTATCGACCAAGCCTTCCAACGCAAATTTCGTCGCGTTATAAGCGCCCCGATAACGCATCGCCACTAAGCCCAACACCGAACTATTATAGATAATGCGTCCATGTCCTTGCGCTCGCATCACCGGAATAATCAGATTGGTCAATTCATGAGTACCGAACAGATTAGTCTCGAACTGCTGACGCAACACCTCGCGGCTTAAATCTTCAACTGCACCGGGCTGGCCGAAGGCACCATTGTTAAACAAGGCATCCAGTTTACCGTCAGTCAAGGCCAGCACTTGCCTGACCGCGCCTTGAATACTGGTGCTATCACTTAAATCGAGCTGCACCGCTTCAAATCCCAACTCTTCTAGTTTGACGACATCGGCGGGTTTTCGTGCCGAGGCGATCACGCGATGACCACGATTTTTCAGTTCAATAGCCGAGCTATAGCCGATACCGCTTGAACAGCCGGTGATTAAAACGATTTGTGTGCTACGTTGCATGGTCTGGAATTCCTCTATGGGTGGATTTTTAGATAATAACCTATTGATATTCGCAATTCCATCACCATATTGAAGGCAACTTGGCGATTGCAAAACGCCCGCCGATTAGCCGATTCGTGTGCTACGAATTAAGGTAAAATGCAAAAAGTATTTAAAATTATGTACCTGACTGTCAAAAAAGAACGGAATTATTCATGACTACCACGAGTTTATCGACGACTACAACCCAAAATGCCTTGCAACAACTACGCAGCTATATCAGCAGCCAGATCATCGGCCAGGAGGTCTTGGTCGAACGGATGTTGATTGCGCTATTAGCGGATGGTCACATCCTGGTTGAAGGTGCGCCGGGTCTCGCCAAAACGCGGGCGATCAACGTGTTGAGCAAGGGGATTGAAGGCAATTTTCATCGCGTCCAGTTTACCCCTGACTTGCTGCCAGCCGATTTGACCGGCACAGAGATTTATCGTCCTCAACAAGGCACCTTTGAATTCCAAAAAGGCCCGCTATTCCACAATCTGGTCCTGGCCGACGAAATAAACCGTGCGCCCGCCAAGGTACAAGCGGCGTTGCTTGAAGCGATGGCTGAACGGCAGATTACCGTTGGAGGCGCGACTTATCCGCTGCCTAAGCTGTTCATGGTAATGGCAACACAAAATCCAATCGAGCAAGAAGGCACTTATCCCCTGCCCGAAGCGCAACTTGATCGCTTTTTACTGCACATCAAAATTGATTATCCGCATGCAGCGCACGAAAAAAGCATTTTGCAATTGGCTAGAGACGAAGCAAAATCCTCTACCTTGGTCAAAACCTCCCAGTTCCAGCCGCTAGCGCAACAAACTCTATTTAATGCGCGCAACGAAGTGCTGGATATTTACATGGCCGAAAGTCTCGAAAATTATCTATTGCAAATTATCCTTGCAACTCGCAATCCGGGGGCTTATGGCGCTGATCTCGCCTCTTGGCTGCAATATGGTGCAAGTCCGCGCGCAAGTATCGCCTTAGATCGCTGTTCACGCGCCAAAGCTTGGCTCGAACAACGCAGTTTCGTCGGTCCAGAAGATATTCAAGCACTCGCACTTGACGTTCTGCGCCATCGCTTGATTCTGTCCTACGAAGCCGAAGCCGAAGGCATCACGACCGATCATTTTATTAATGAATTAATTGCGAGAATCCCTGTGCCTTAGGCTTTCGATAACGCTATTAGCCTAATGATGACTACTTTATTGTAACGGTTAAATGTTTCACAATTTTGAAGCTACCCAAGTATTTGAAACTCATCAATCAATTCACCCAACCCACAAACCCTAATGATTCAGACGAGTGAAGACCTAGTTAAGGTTAACTTAAAAATGCTGATCAACTTGGCGCAGGCTGCCAATACTGTGAAATTACAGTATATGGCGCCTAGAGCAATGCATGCGGGCGGCTATGTGTCACGTTTCAAAGGACGCGGCATGGAATTTGATGAAGCCCGCCCCTATCAGCCCGGCGACGATATTCGCCATATCGACTGGAAATTAACCGCACGCAGCGGCAAAGCGCATACCAAAATTTTTCGCGAAGAACGCGAACGCCCGGTGTTTATTTCGGTTGATCAACGTGCCGCAATGCAGTTTGCAACCCGTGGTGTTTTCAAGTATGTGCAGGCCGCCAAATTTGCGGCGCTTCTTGCCTGGGCCGCCCAACAACAAGGTGATCGGATCGGCGGTCAGTTGTTTTCAGAACAGCAATGTCTGGAAATGAAACCGCAAAATGGTCGTCTGGCGGTGTTGCGCTTTCTGAACATGCTGGTGCGCCCGGCGGAGATTGGTTCAACCGTGTTCAGCTTTGAACATGTCTTGGCACGCCTGATCGAACACGTCCGCCCCGGCAGCCGAGTCTATTTGATCAGCGATTTTCGAGGCTTGAACGCTCAGGCCGAACAACATCTGATTAAACTTGCGCGCCATTGTGAAGTGGTAATGATCATGATTTATGACCCGCTTGAAAAATCTTTGCCTACCACCGAAGGCCGTTACCGTTTTACTGATCGGCAGCGAGATTTGGTCGTCGATACCGGTGACCGACTACGTTTCAAACATTATCAGCACCGTTTTGCCGAGCATCAACAACATCTGGAGCAACTCGCCAAGAAAATGCGTATCGCGTTCATGAGTTGCGATACTCAGACCGATCCCCTCAGTAGGTTACGTTAAATGCCGACTACCGATCTTCCGTTAAAAGATATTCATTTACCCGCCGCAATCGAATGGTGGCCACCCGCATTGGGCTGGTGGCTAGTGCTGATCTTAGGTCTTGCCGTGCTGGTCGGCGCAATTTGGCTAGTCCACCGGGCAATGCGTAAAACCGCGCTTAAAAGCGCTAAAAAGTTACTACTGGCCCTACAACGCAACCAAGATCTTAACGAGTTACAGCAATTGACCGAGCTGTCGATGTTACTGCGCAGAACCAGCATCAGTCTCTACCCGCGTAGTGACACGGCAAGCTTGACCGGAGACGCTTGGCTAAAATTTTTAGATCGGTCGATGCAAGGCAAACCCTTTAGTGAAGGCGTCGGTCAATGTTTGAAAGATGCTCATTACCGCAAGTTCGCGCCTGGAACGCTTGAACTAAGCGAATTGTATCGGCTCTGTTCCGACTGGCTTAATGCGCAGGCTCGCGCATCCTCCTCGCATCAACGCAAAAAATAGAACCCTATGTTACATTTTGAATGGCCTTGGTTACTTCTGGCATTACCCTTACCCTTGCTGATTCGCCTGCTATTGCCAGCACATTTATCGGTGCAGCAATCGGCCCTACGTGTGCCCTTTCTCGATGACTTCAACGACCTGCAAACTCAAAGCGTTAAGCCTCGGCAGCGCTGGCCGTTATTAGTCGCTGTATTTGCCTGGTTGCTACTGGTGATTGCAAGCGCTCGTCCACAATGGCTGGGCGATCCGATTGAACAGGCGATCAGCGGTCGCGACTTAATGCTGGCGGTCGATTTATCGGGAAGTATGCAGGAACAGGATTTTATGATCAATAATCAGCCGGTCGACCGCTTGACTGCCACCAAACAAGTCGCAACTCAATTTATCGAACGGCGAGTCGGCGACCGTCTTGGACTGATTTTATTTGGTACCCAGGCCTATTTGCAAACTCCGCTGACCTTTGATCGAGCAACCGTCAACACGCTGTTACTTGAGTCAGTCATCGGCCTAGCCGGGGATAATACTGCAATTGGCGATGCGATTGGTTTAGCGATTAAGCGCCTGAAAAAAGAGTCAGCCAAAAGTCGAGTGCTGGTTTTAATGACCGATGGCGCCAATACCGCTGGCGAAGTCACGCCCCTCAAAGCGGCAGAATTGGCCGCCGAAAATCAGCTTAAAATCTACACCATTGGCGTAGGCGCGGATGAAATGATCGTGCGCAGTTTTTTCGGGGCGCGCAAGGTTAATCCCTCGATCGATCTCGACGAGAAAACTCTGAGTGCAATCGCCGAAAAAACCGGCGGTCGCTATTTTCGCGCACGCAATACCGATGAACTCCAAAAAATTTATCAATTGCTTGATGAACTCGAACCCGTCGAAAAAGATAAACAATTTTTCAGACCGCGCGCCGAACTTTATTTCTGGCCGCTCGCCGGTGCATTAATCCTGGCGAGTATTTTGAGCATCGGTGCAAGGAGAGCGCTATGAATCTTACCGATTTTCATTTTCTAAGACCTCTATGGTTACTGGCAGCGCTGCCGACTGCCGCCCTCCTGATCAGCTTAATTCGACGCCAGCAAGCCCAAGGGCTTTGGTCGAGCGTCTGTGATTCGGCGCTGTTACCTTATATTATCGATCAAAAACCCAGCACTCAACGTCGCTGGCCATTATGGCTTGCCAGTCTGGCCAGCATGCTGACCATCGTTGCTTTGGCAGGCCCAACCTGGCAACGCTTGCCCACGCCCGCGTTCCGAAATGATGCGGCGTTGGTGATTGCGCTCAATCTATCAACCTCGATGAATGCCGCCGACGTTAAGCCCAGTCGGCTTATTCGGGCACGTTACAAAATCTCCGATTTGTTAAAACAGCGCAAAGACGGCCAGACCGCCTTACTGGTCTATTCCGGTGCTGCGTTTACGGTGACCCCCTTAACCAATGATAGAGAAACTATCGAAAATCAGCTATCGGCGCTGACCACCGACATCATGCCCAGCGAAGGCAACGATACCGCACTGGCGTTGCAAAAGGCCGGGGCCTTATTACAACAAGCCGGTTTGCAAAATGGTCAAATATTGTTAGTGACCGATGCGGTTGATACGGCCAAAACTCTGGGCGCGGTCAAAAAACTCAGCAATTACACCATTTCGATACTGGCGGTCGGTACCGAGAATGGCGCGCCGATTCAAGCCCCTCAGGGCGATTTTGTCAAAGACGCCAATGGCAGCATCATCATTCCTAAATTGAATCTTGATTCGCTCACCCAAGTTGTCAAAACCGGTCATGGGCAACTTGTCCAACTGAGCGATGACAATGCCGATACCGAAAGTCTGACCCGCTTTTTTGAACACGCGGTGCAAGAGCAAGGCGCTACCAACGACAATTTGTTGTTGCAGCAATGGGTCGACCAGGGTCCCTGGCTGGTTTTATTAGTGCTCCCGCTGGCCGCGCTGTTTTTTCGAAAGGGGTTGCTGGGCTTAGCGTTGTTAATTTTCTTGCCAATCCCCAAAAATAGCTACGCCTTCGAATGGCGGGATTTATGGCAAACCAAGGATCAACAGGCGCAACAGGCTTTTCAGCAACAGGATTACAAAACCGCCGCCGAACAGTTCCAAAATCCGGAATGGCAGGCGGCTGCAAATTACAAGACCGGCAATTATCAGCAAGCACTCGACAATTTAAAAGATATTCACAGCGCAGATAGCTTTTACAATCAAGGCAATGCCCTGGCTAAAAACGGTCAATTGCCGGAAGCGCTCAAAGCTTACGAGCAAGCCTTAAAACTAAAGCCCGATGATGCCGATACTAAATTCAATAAAGCACTGGTAGAAAAAGAGCTCGAAAAACAAAAACAGCAGCAAGATCAGCAGAAACAACAGGATTCGAAAAATCAGCAAGATTCTAAAGATCAAAAGGATCAGCAATCGAAACAAAATAAAGATCAAAATCAGCAGGATCAACAAAACAAATCTTCCGATCAAGACCAGGACCAGGACCAGGACCAGGAAGATAAGTCGCAAAACTCACAGGATCAAGCTGACCAAAAACCTGATCAAAATAAAGAAAATGCTGAGCAGACTGAGCAAAAGCCTGAGGATAAACAAAAAGAGGCTCAAGCGGCCAAACCTGAGGCGCAAAAGTCGCCTGAAGATGCCAAAAAACCGGAGCAACAAAGCCAAGTTCCTTCAGACGAACAACCCAAGGATGAAACCACGCAAGCAAATGAGCAATGGTTAAAACGGATTCCGGATGATCCGTCCGGATTGCTCCGGCGCAAATTTAAATACCAATATGGCCAAGGACAGCGCCAACAATAAGTAAGGAATGCCGCATTCTTTATGGTATTTTTATGCTTCCGGCATCCCTAAGCTATTTAATGCTTGTCCTTAGCCCAAAAAATTGTCGGATTAGCTTGACGCTAATCCAACCTACGAAACTTTTTATTTTTTATCGTGATCGTTATGAAAACGTTGATATCGTTATTTTTAATGTTGAATATTCTGTCGGCTCAAGCGGCAATTGAAGCAGCAGTGGACCGCAACCCTATAAATCTGAACGATTCGGTACAACTGACGTTTACCGCATCAGATCGACCCGATGCCGATCCGGATTTTGAACCGCTCATGGTTAACTTTGATATTGTAAACCAGAGCCACAACAGTCAATCATCCTGGATTAACGGGCATAGTTCCGAAAAAATTCAATGGGTGTTGCAATTAATGCCTAAACATGCCGGAACCATCATAATTCCTGCAATCGCTTTTGGCAGCGATAAAAGTCAGCCAATCTCGCTTGAGGTTCAAGAGGCGCCAAGCTCAGGTCAGATCAACAACGATGCCGAACTGTTCCTGCAAGTTGAAGCGACGCCCAAAGATCCCTATGTCCAAAGTCAGGTGTTATATACGCTACGTTTCTATCGGAGAGTCAATATCACTCAAGCACGTCTCGATGAACCGACCATGACCGATGCGCTGGTACAAAAACTGGGCGAAGACAGCAATTACAATACTCAGCTAAACGGCGTAGATTATGTGGTGACCGAGCGAAAATATGCGATTTTTCCACAAAAAAGCGGCACCCTTACGATTGCGCCCTTAACCTTGACCGCCGAAGTGGTCAGTCCACGCCAACCCAATTTTAACGGTTTTTTTAATTCGCAAATTACCCATAGTCAGCGGGCCTCATCCAATACCATCACGCTGAATGTGCGCCCCGCCCCAACGGCGGCTCAAAATAAATCCTGGCTGCCCGCCGAAGAATTGCAACTGCAACAAAGCTGGTCCGGCGACATCACCCAGATGCAGGTCGGCGAACCTTTGACTCGCACGATTAGCCTGATTGCCAAAGGCGCAACGGTCGGGGTACTGCCCGAACTCAACAGCAAGGTAGCCGATCCCGCGCTTAAAAATTATTCCGATCAACCGACGATCAAGGAGCTGCAAAAACCTGAGGGCGTGTACGCAATGCGTGAGGAAAAAATCGCTTTGATCGCCTCAAAAGCCGGAAGTTATACCCTGCCGGAAATTGTGGTGCCCTGGTTTAATACTAAAACTCAAACGATGCAAATTGCACGAATCCCTGCAACGACGCTGACCGTCCAAGGCGGCGCGACTGCCAACCACACCCAGCCAATGACCGCGACACCGATCACCGGTTCTCAACCCGCGCCGAATATCGCGCTACAGCCAGCCTCGGACCTACATCATGACGACAATACGCTCTGGTTATGGGTGGCGCTCTTTCTAGGATTGGGTTGGTTAACGACGTTATTTTATTTTCTGTCACCCAAACGGCGCTCACCGAAACCCGTTGCGCAAACGAAAGCCCCATCAACGCCTGATTATAAAAAGCTATTGAAACAGGCGTGTCAGACTAATGATTTGCAACTCGCTAAACAAGCCTTGTTGCAATGGGGCGCGATAAACTACCACGTCAACAGTTTAGGCACCTTAGCGAGATATTGTGAAGATCCATTGCGTCAAGAAATTGAGCTGGTCAATCGCCTGCTCTATGCCCAAACCTTTGACGATCCGGGTTTATGGCAGGGCAATCTGCTATATGAAGCCTTTAACAACGCACAACCCAGAGCCTCCAAAACCGGCAAAACGCCGGACGAGCTACTCGAACCTTTGTTCAGACTATAATAAATATTATGCAACTTCGATTCTTATGCTTAATCTGTCTAAGCTTACTCAGCGATTCGTCAATAGCTGAACAACGCTTAGTCGTCGGTGAATTTTCAGCGGGACGCCTTGAAAACTGGGAAGCGCATGAATTCGAACAACTAACCGATTATCGACTCGTTGAAGATGGCCCTGGCAATCGAGTCTTAAAAGCCGAAAGTCGCGCAAGCGCTTCTGGTCTGTATCACAAACAACGTATCGACCTCGAAAAAACTCCATTTATGCATTGGCGCTGGAAAGTTGTCCAGCCCTTGAGTAAAAAGGTTCAGGAGCGCACCAAAGCCGGTGACGATTATGCGGCGAGATTGTATGTCTTGGTCGATGGTGGCTTGCGCTTCTGGCAAACCAAAAGCATCAATTATGTCTGGGCAAGTAATCTTCCGCAAATGACGGTCTGGCCAAATGCCTATGCTGGAAACTCGGTTATGATGCTGGCATTACGCGCCCGAGAAGCACAATTGAATACCTGGTATAACGAAACCCGCAATGTCCGTGAAGACTTCAAACAACTTATGGGTCAGGAGTTTCGTTTTATTGATGCCGTCGCGCTGATGACAGATACCGACAATAGCCGGGAAGCAGCCACCGCGCTGTACGGCGATATTTACTTTAGCGATCAATAGCCAAACCAATCATCCGAAAGCTTTTTAGGTTTACATTACAGCACCATTTTTTCGATCAAATCAGCTGTAACTCATTACAATAAGGTTTTTAGATCGATTTTATGCCTTAATTTTATCGAATCTTAAACACACCTCTAGCCTAAGGTCTGCTTCAAATGAGTTTATTTGATTTGCTTTTTCGTAAAAATCGCCAAAATATGCGTAATTTAGGGATTAGCATACCCAAAAATTTTATTTTGCATGATCATGAGTCTATTCTGAAACGCTTGGATGAATTACTCAACAGTCGAGCGATCATTAATGCGTGCACCTCCGACGGTGCCTCTTATCAAACTTTAATTCTTGAAATAGATCGAAAAAATAAACGTCTCATTGTTGACTGTGCTGCCGATACCAAAATGAATAATCTGCTCTTAAAAGCAGAATTCGTACATTTTTTTGGTGAATTTCAGGGGGTTAAGTTCTCGTTTTTCATTCAAAATATGGCTGAATGCACCTTCGAAAATGAAGCGGCTTTTTTGCTGCAACTCCCCAAACAATTAGACTGGATGCAGCGCCGACAAACCTACCGGATTAACATTCCGCTCGCCCATACCGGAACCTTATGTCAAATTCAACCAAGTGAAATGGGAGTGATTAGCCCCAATTACCTGAATTTACATCTTGTTGATCTTAGCGTTAAAGGCTTCCTAATGATCAATAAGGGTCAGCAATTTTTGAAAGCTTTCAAACTTGGCAATAGTTTGCACGGCTTGCTCTATCTCCATAATGGCCAACATGGGGCTATAAAATTTACAGTTCAGTATATTAAAGAGAACACCCTTCGCTCCAAAGAGATTGTTCAACATATTGGCTGTCATTTCGTCGGACTGGACCCTTATCTGGAACGATGGATACAATTTTATGTCCAATCTATACAAGTTCAGCGACGCCGGACTTGCAAATAGGTTCTTCCCTGTAATTTAATTATCATCCCCGTCATCTTCGGTCGGAATAATCGCTCTATACTCCTGAGAGAGTAACAATTGAGCACCGGTAATCACTACCTCGACTCGATCAGGCAAAGCATCGGCAATGAAATAACCTTCTTTAATCGGACTCAATTGAGTAATCGTCTGCCGCATAAATTGTTCCGGCGCGGTTTTGAGATACAACGCCGCTTGGCCTGCATGCCAAATAAGCGCACTGACCGGCACAACATAACCTTTACGCGCACCACCCGGTGCCGTAATCCAGGCGCTTAAATGCATACCGGTTCTGAGCCCGGCTTTTGGTGTCCGAAAAAAATAGGTTTCACCTTGACTGATGTCGCTGCCTTTGGGGGCCTTGGAGATAAATTGCGCCACTTGTGCCTTTTGTCGCTCACCATTTGGCTCGACTTCGATGTGAGTTGCAGGCTCCGGCAAATGCTGATTTGCGGGCAAGGTCAGCAATAACAAGGCTTCACGACCATTCACCAGATTTCTAAACTGGACATTATCTTGAGCTTTGATCCATTCAGCCAGCGGATTTCCCCAATTCGCCACCAAATTATCATTCAAACTTTGCAAACGATATTGGCTACTGTTCAAGCGAGCCTGTTCAACACGCAATTGCATTTGCAGATTCTGAAATTGCCGTTGTGAATTAACGCCATTTTGATACAAGGCCTCAGTTCGGTTCAAGGTTTGTTGCGCAAAATTTAAGGCCGCTGACGCACTTTGCTGCTCAGCGAGCGCCGTCAGGTATTGACCTCGAATCTCAAGCAGTCCTTGTAAATCGATCACATTGGCCTGCGCTGGAAATTCAGTCGGTAATTGTGCAGGTTCGAATTGACGAGTGACGATGCCCGCTTGAGTCTGAGCAGTTGAACTCAAATAAACGCTCGCCCGAACTTGCGACGATTGAGTGGTCGCAATAGCTTCATCGTCATGAGTTGAGGTCACAGACTGCTTAATTGGCGCTGAATCCGTGTGCGCAACGGCAGCACATGCAGCGATGCTTGGCATTAATAAACTTAAACCAAAAATAACGCCCAGTAACAAACTGACTGGTGTGTTGATACGAACAAGAGTAAGTGGCGCAATAGACATGATGGTGTACAAATAAGATAACTTCCGAAATTATATTAGCTTGCACTCGCCCACGATAATTTATTTGCTCGACCTTAATAATTTAACGCTGGGCTTGATAGAATGATGCTTTATGATAAAGCTAATCTTGAGAGTACCTTTATGAGTCACATTCCAAACAATTTAAAGTATGCCAAAACCCATGAGTGGGCAAAACCGGTAGGTGATCATCTGATCCAGGTCGGTATCAGCGATTTCGCTCAAGAAGAATTGGGCGATTTAGTCTTTGTGGAACTCCCCGAAGTCGGTCGAAAGGTAAGCGCTGGCGAACAATGCGCGGTCGTAGAATCGGTAAAAACCGCGTCCGACTTATACAGTCCGGTAAATGGCGTGGTCACCCAAGTCAACACCGCACTTGCAGATGATCCGAGCCTGCTGAACCAGGATGCTTATACCCATTGGATCTTCACCCTGGAAGTCGAAGATGCCTCGCTGGCACATTTACTCGATGCCGCAAGCTATCAAGCTCAAATCGAAACATAAGCCGTATATTCCTTTACAGGTGCAACGATATTGTTAGTGTAATGAACATTGCCAATTGCGTTTGTTCCGTTATGTTTAATCTTCAAAGACATTAATGCATCGATGATGGATCAAATTCAGGTCTGTCATGAAATTGACAAGTTCACTTGATATTTTCGATACTGTTCCCCCAATGCGGTGGGAACTTATCCACCATGCACTTTTGACTTTAGATATTTTTTCTTACCTTGAGGATAACGATGGCGTACCAGAATGTTAAAGGGATTAAACGGATTATTAATGCAATGTTCTTCTCGTTCGCCGGATTTAAGGCGACTTGGCAGCACGAAGAGGCATTCAGACAGGAAGTTTTGTTATTTTTGATCACCACGCCGGTCGCGTTATGGCTTGACCGTAGCCCAGTAGAAACACTGCTAATGATCGGCAGCATGATTCTGGTTTTGCTTGTCGAACTACTAAATTCTGCGGTTGAAGCCGTGGTTGATCGAGTCGGCCTTGAACATCATGAATTATCAGGGCGCGCTAAAGATATTGGTTCGGCGGCAGTAATGTTATCATTAGTCTGGGCCGCTATAACATGGGCGGTAATTTTACTTTAAGAGGAACACAATGAGTGCATTGATATGTGGATCAATGGCGTACGATACCATTATGGTATTTCACGATAAATTTAAAAATCATATTTTGCCGGATAAGGTGCATATTCTAAATGTATCATTTCTGGTGCCGGTAATGCGCCGGGAATTCGGTGGCTGTGCCGGTAATATTGCCTATAATTTGAAACTATTGGGCGAAGAACCATTGATCATGGCAACCGTCGGTCATGACTTTGAACCCTACGCGCAGTGGCTTAGTCAGTGTCGCCTGTCTAGCCAATACATCAAGGTACTGAGTGATAATTATACCGGGCAAGCCTACATCACCACCGATGAAGACGATAATCAGATCACCGCTTTTCACCCAGGAGCGATGAGTTTCTCGCATTTGAATTCAGTACCACTCGAAGCCAACAGCGGCATCAGCATTGGTATTGTCTCACCGGACGGCAAAGACGGTATGACGGCTCATGCTGCGCAATTTGTAGAAGCCGGAATTCCGTTCATCTTCGACCCTGGTCAAGGCATGCCGATGTTCGATGGTGATGAACTGAAACAGTTTATCAAACAAGCCACCTGGGTAACCTTAAACGACTATGAATCCGAATTGCTACTCGAACGAACCGGATTAACTGTCGAACAAATCGCCGAACAGTTGGAAGCGTTAATTATCACGCGTGGCGCTCAAGGTTCGCAAATTTATACCGGTGGTCAATGTATTGATATTCCAAGCGCGAAACCCGAAGCTGTGATTGATCCAACCGGTTGTGGTGATGCCTATCGCGCCGGCTTGTTATTCGGCATTATGAACGAATATGAATGGCCGGTCATTGGACGGATTGCCTCACTGATGGGCGCCATTAAAATCGAACAGCATGGTACTCAAAATCATAGTATCAATATGGAAGGCTTCAAGATGCGTTATCACGAAAATTTTGGATCCTTCTTTTGAAGTTAGCACAGACCCAAAAACTGCTGGAAATCATGACTTCCCTGCGTCACCCTGAAACGGGGTGCGCTTGGGATCTCCAGCAGGATTTCAAAAGCTTGATTCCCTACACCATCGAAGAAGCCTATGAAGTCGCCGATGCTATTGAACGCCAGGATTTTGATGAATTGCGTTCAGAACTCGGTGACTTATTACTGCAAGTAGTTTTTCACTCCCGGATCGCCGAAGAACAAGGCTTATTCGACTTTGAACAGGTCGCGGAAGCCATAAGTGACAAACTTATTCGTCGCCATCCGCATGTCTTTGGTGGCGTCACCTATGCCAATGACGCTGAACGTAAACAAGCCTGGGAAGCCGCTAAAGCCGAAGAACGCAAAGCCAAAAAAGCCGATGAGCATTTTAACAGCGTGTTAGATGGGATCGCCGGTAACTTACCAGCTTTAGTGCATTGCGAAAAAGTGCAAAACCGCGCAGCAATCCACGGTTTTGACTGGCCGGAAGTGGAACCGGTCTTTGACAAAGTGCTGGAAGAATTGGCCGAAGTTCGAGAGGCATGGGAATCGAACGATCAAGTGCATATTCAGGAAGAAATCGGTGATTTATTACTGGTAGCGGTCAATCTGGCCAGACATCTGAATGTCGATCCGGAAGTTGCGTTGAAAGAAAGCACCCGCAAATTTACGAGGCGCTTTCAATATATCGAAGCGCAAGTAAAATCACGTAATCTGGAATTGCTGGATTGTGAACTTACAACACTTGACGCGTTGTGGAATGAGGCAAAGCAGGCGTTAAAACCCTAACGTCCTCCCGGTTACTCTCTCACCGGACGTTTCTCCAGTTTGCGTTGCAAAGTCCTCCGGTGCATGTTTAATGCCCGCGCGGCGGCTGAGATATTGCCGTCGTGTTGCATTAGCACTTTTTGCAAATGCTCCCACTCCAGTCGTTTTACCGAAAGTGGGTTATCGTTAATCGGCACCGACGAGTCACCTTCGTTTTTATACAACGCACTGACAATTTCATCGGCATTGGCCGGCTTGGTCAGATAATGGGTAGCGCCAAGTTTAATCGCCTCCACGGCGGTCGCAATACTGGCAAAGCCGGTTAGAATGACAATCTGGGTATTGCTATCCAGAGCGATCAAATTTTTAACCATTTCAAGCCCTGATTCGTAGCCAATGCGTAAGTCAATCACCGCATACTCCGGCTCGATTTCTTTCGCCAACGCAGTCCCTGACATGACATCATTCGCAACATAAACCTCGAAATTGCGCTTTGCCAAGGCTGACTTCAAGACATTACAAAAAGTTTCGTCATCATCGACGACGAGTAAATGCGGTTTATCGGTGACTAATTCATTCATTCGGAAGATCTTCAGTAATTAATAGCGGCAATTCAATATTAACGCTTGTACCGTTCGGCGACACCGGTTCAAAGTTTATGGTACCGTTTAGGCGCTTAATTGTAGAACAGGTTAAAAATAATCCAACCCCAAGTCCTTGTTTATCGCTATTGACAGGATGTTGACCGATCGAATCCAAAATATTTTCCGGAATTCCAGGACCGTGGTCACGTATTTTAAGCGTTAAAACCTGCTGATCCCATTCGGCTTGAAAATCAATGCCCAGTTTGACCGATGAAACTTCTGCGGCATTATTCAAAATATTCAGTATGGCATGAGTCAAGGTTTGTTCGGCAACAATCTTGGCATTCACCAGATTGTTCGGATTAATGATTAAATTTAGTTTGGTACTCGGATTGTGCGCCCGCCATTGATTAATAATACTGTCGATATAATTAATTACCGGCATCATCTGACCGGATTCCGCGCGCATTTTACCTCCCGATAGCGACATCATCGACAACGCTTCCTTACAGCGGGTAATTTGCTGCTGCATAATTTGCAAGCGTTCATACAAAACCGGGTTGCGATGCTCTGGATTTTCCTGCAAGAGTTCGTGGGTCAAAATTGCCATCGTGCCCAATGGCGTCCCCATATCATGCGCGGCACTGGCAGCCAAAGTTCCTAACGCCACAATTCGTTCATTGCGTAAATTATTTTCGCGCGCTTCCGCCAAACGCCTTTCCCGTTCACGCAGGGTTTTGGCAAGTTCGACGACGAAAAAAGCGACGATACCCGCACTAAACACAAAGCCAAACCACATACCGAAAATATGCAGATTAAAATAATGCTTGTCCTGGAGCGAATGCAACTGATGCATGGTGACTGGAGATACCAGATCCGACTTAATCACATGCGGCTCGATTGAGGGTAACGGAATGTTATAGCCAACCAGCAAGGTATACATCGTTGTGGTCATAATCACCATGTACCAAGCGTAAGATTGCGGCAGAATAATGGCCGTAATAATCAGCGGGACTAAAAAAACCCAGGTAATCGGATTAGACGCTCCACCCGTCATATATAACAGTGAAGTAATTGCGAGGACATCAATACATAATTGAGAAAACAATTCGAGCTCAGTGACCGGATCGTCGGTCTGCAGACGCATCCAGGTATATAGATTAACTGCGCTGATCGATAAAATCGCCAACCACAATTGTTCCTGCGGCAAATTGATATTGAGTCCATACACCGTAATGACAATCAACACCGACTCGGCAGCCAGCATAAAATTACGCAGGATAAACAGCCAGTTAAGATTTTCGCGCGCCAGAATCTCTGATTTAGGTATGACTTGTGAGAGCATCTAATTTATGAAGTTAAATAATTAGTAAACTAATCTAATTTGGCAAAAAATGAAATATTTAATTGTTAAAATGAGATAAAAAAACTTATCTAATAATATTATATTTCATAATATTTGCTGAAAATTATACCTGCGACAATATGTCACATTTTCATTTGACAGGCATATGCTAATATTAATACAGTTTTTTAGCTTTTCCATATAAACAGCTAAAAGTTGCGTTATATATTTCTCCTAAATATACCTTAAAGGCAGTTTGCTTAACTGCCTTTTTTTTTGCCTGGCGGATTCAACTCCGAAGTGCAATCCTAGTTGTCATGCGGCCTTCGGCAAAGATTCTGCAAAAAAGACTGAATGAGGTGTTTTATAGTTAAGGCTTTTCCGTGGTCGATGGTTAAGTTTTTTCATCACCTCCTCGACATCCTTATC
>CANNKG010000029.1 GCA_947505105.1 Methylococcaceae bacterium
CAAAAAGGCGTGAAGATGAGTAAAATGGCATTTAAAGCTATTAGCCATAGGATAGAAAGAGACGCATCCCTACCGAAATACTACATGACTATCCAGCCTCAAATTTAAACAGAATTAATGGAGGTTATTTTTTGCGAGTTACCTAAGCTATAGCACCATTCACCCTACAACGCTCAACGGCAGATAGCGCATTGCTTATCTGCCCTATGCTTTGTGATTTCATTATTAAAGTTGTTCAGTATCTATGTCTCTCTCAATCAATAACTTCGAATGGAGGATTGTCTAAAGCCAAATTCACTCTACAACTTTGAAAAATATACGGTTTATCAAGAAAATAAACTAGCGTAACAGGCAAAAAATAAGTAGTCCAATAGGATGTGCTGAACAAAGTGAAGCGCATCAATCGCGTAACGATGCAACCCAAAACTCAAATGAGAACCCAAAAGTAATCGCGATATACCAAATTTACTTCAACGCATAATACTGGCTAATCAGGCCGCAATTGCTTAAGTTGCGAGCCCAATACCAACCAAGCGCCCATAATCCCTAATCCCGCCGAGATCCCCAATAAAGCCAAACTTTCCAGATAATCTAAATATAAAATTTTGAAATTTGACGCATAGGAGCTCGATAATTCTTCGACAGGTTCCTGCAAGATTAGCAATACAAAAATAACGATAAACCAAGCTAAAACCCCAGCACTAAAACCGAGCCAAAAGCCCGTATACAGAAAAGGCCGCCGGATAAAGGCATTGGTCGCGCCGACCAACTTAGCCACGATCACTTCATCTTGGCGCCCTTGCAATTCCAGACGAATGGTATTGCTGGTCACTAACAGCACCGCTAATGCAAACAAGCCGCTTAACAACGCGACCCCTCGCCCAGCCAGCGTGACCAGCGAATTTAAACGCTGCAACCATTCGGTATCCATCTGGGCCAAATCAACGCCGGGCATTTGTTCAAACTGTTTTAATAGTTGTTTTACTTGATCCAGTGCCTGGATCGAGTTTTTGGGCAGAACGACCAGCACGGGCGGCAAAGGATTCTGGTCCAAAGCATTCAAGGCATCGCCTAAACCGCTCCGTGCTTTAAATTCTTTCAAACCTTGTTCGGGGGTAATTAATTCCACCGTAGCGACTTTTGGATCGTTGACGAATTTGAGTCTTAGTTGTTCAATTTGAGGGGCTACCAGCTCTTTTTTCAGGTACACGGAAATTTGATTGGTGGATTCAAAAGTGCCGGTCAGTTGACGGAGATTTTTAACAAACACATAAAAACTCGCTGCCAAAGCCAAACTGATCGCCAAGACCAAAACTGTCAAAGCAAAGCTGGTTGGGGTCCGGGTCAGGCGCCCCAGACTTGAAAATAAGGCATGGGCATGAATATCGAAGTAGGCTTGAATGCGCGTGGCGATTCCAGGTTTAAGCATTTCGACTTGAGCGTTGGCCTTTTTGTGATGAGCGAAATCTTCTTTGATCATGACTTAAGCGCTTACCAAGCGACCATGATCAAGTTTAATAACCCGCTGCCCCATGCGATTGATCAATTCAATATCATGCGTCGCCACTAACACGGTCACGCCCACCTGAGTAAATTGACTGAACAAGGTCATAATTTCACCGGAAAGTTCAGGATCGAGGTTACCGGTCGGTTCATCGGCTAGAATTAACGCCGGTTTGTTGACTACTGCCCGCGCAATACCAACCCGCTGTTGCTCGCCGCCGGATAAGGCTAAGGGATTTTTATGTTCTTTGCCGAGCAGCCCGACCTTATCCAAGGCGGCCCTGACCCGCTTTGAAATATCCTGATAACCAAAACCTGCCACAATCATCGGCAAGGCGACATTATCGAACACGGTTCGGTCATGCAGGAGTTTATAATCTTGAAAAATCAGGCCCATCTTGCGCCTTAAGTAAGGCACTTGCGAATCTTTGACTTGATTCAAATTGATGCCATCGAACAACACGCGCCCCTGATTGGTTTTTTCAATGAGCGCACTGAGTTTTAAGACGGTACTTTTCCCGGCGCCGGAATGCCCGGTCAGAAAGGTCATTTCACCGGGCAACAATTCGAAACTGACGTCACTTAGGACCTCACCACTGCCTAAATAACGTTTCGTTACGCGCTCAAATTGCAGCATGGGATGTTATTCATCTTTCACAAATAAGGCGTCGACAAAATTATGCGCGTCGAAATCCTGTAAATCATCAATGCTTTCGCCAATTCCGATATAGCGGATCGGTAGGCCGAATTGTTTAGCCAACGCAAACAAAATGCCGCCTTTAGCCGTTCCATCGAGTTTGGTCAAAACCAATCCGGTTAAGCTTACCGCCTCGTTGAACAAAGCGGTTTGCGAAATCGCATTCTGACCGGTTCCGGCATCAAGGACCAATAATACTTCATGCGGCGCCGTATCATCGAGTTTGGCCATGATGCGTTTGACTTTTTTCAATTCATCCATCAAATTGGATTTGGTATGCAATCGGCCCGCAGTGTCGGCGATCAAGACATCCACACCTTTTGCCATCGCCGACTGGATGCCATCATAGATCACCGACGCCGAGTCAGCGCCAGTATGCTGTGCCACCACATGAATTTTGTTACGCTCGCCCCACACCTGTAATTGCTCGACCGCCGCCGCACGGAAGGTATCGCCCGCCGCCAACATCACACTGTGACCCTGCGCTTGCAGCCGTTTCGCCATTTTACCGATCGTGGTAGTTTTACCAACACCGTTAATGCCGACCACCAGAATCACATAAGGCTTATCCTGCTTTGGAATTTTGAGTGGTTGGCTGCACGGCTCCAACATCTCGAATAATTCTTGCTTAAGACCCGCTAATAAAACTTCGGGGTCATTCAATTGCGGGCGTTCCAGTTTGGCTTTTAATCGGTCGATAATAGCGGTGGTCGCATCCATGCCCACGTCCGCCAGAATAAGACTGGTTTCAAGCTCTTCAAGTAAATCAGCACTGGCTTTATTTTGTCCAAAGCCTATCCCGGCAATGACCTGCCCCAATCCCGAGCGAGTTTTCTTCAACTGAGATTTAAGCCTCAGATAAAGCGATTCTGGTGCAGGCTCTACATAATCGGCTTTCGGCTCGATCACCTTTTCATATTCAGCTTCGAGCAGCACTTCAGCCAAGTCATGCTCATGTTCGAGATATTCGAAACGACTGAAAAACCGAAGCGCTAGTAGCGGCAACATTAACAGGCCGACCATTCCCGAATGCGCCATCACCAGCCAAAACGCCAAGCCGGTTTTTTCGGTCAAAATACCGGAAACCGACATTAATACGATCAAAATCGCCAAACAAACAAAGGCAATACGAATGGCTGCTATTTGCCGGGTCAATAAACCATATACCACCCACATTATCATTAACCCGGCAGTACCGATCGCCAGGATGTGATGCCACATTCTGATCAATAATGGCGCATCAGCGGTCAAAATAGGTACTTGACCATTAATATAAGCCCAAATATCATTGAACAGTTGGGAAACATTTAGCTTAGTCCACCACAGCGTCGCACAGTCGGCGATTTCAGGACAAGCAAGCCCTGCATTATTGACACTGGTCCAGACCCCGGAAACCAGCACAATAAACACTAAGCCGCTGAACAAGGTCGAAAACAACAGCAACAAGATTTGCGGATGTTCTCTAATCCGTCGTGGTCTGGATTGAAGCATCATCCAAAATGCGCCCCACACTAGCGCATATCCTAGCCACAAATGCACGACCGTAAGCAATCCTTGCGCATACTCCAGTTCTGCGCTCACCTGCGGGATCGGAAGCAAGCCCTGCAACTGATTCAATTCAGCACTCATATTGTCCAGTGTCAACTGAAGAGCCAATAGTGCAAGCATCATCACACTCGCCAATAATGCCGGACCATTGATGGGTCTATGCCTTAGTGCCAGTATGAATGCAATCAAGACCAGCAAGCCCATTAATGCCAGACTCGCATAATGGACGACCAACCAGGATTGATTCGGATCGAACAAACTGCTGATAGTAAAACTTTGAATCGCTAACGAGGCATGTAACATTCGCTCGGCTTCACCCGAGATCAATGCCATCGACGCAAACAACACTGTTAACAATGATATATTTCTGAACATGGATAATTCCAATTAACCTATTTGTGAAACCAGTAAAAGTTTTCTAAGATCATCCTTGACTTGATAAGGATCAAATCCGGACTCATATTGCATCATAATATTGCCTAGAGGGTCCATGATGAATAACATTCCGTCGGAAAGGCCGGAGGTTTTACGAGCATTAAGCTGTTGTTGTAAAACAGGATTTAATTTTAATCGCAGAAGCCGGGTATCGTCCTGCCACCAGGTGAGCGCACGCTGGGATTCAATGTCATTAAATAGCACTACCATCCGCCGCAACCGAGTTAAATCTTTATTCATCATCAACAATAGTTGCCGGGTTTTGTGCAAGGCATCCAGACAAACTGTCTGACAATCAGTTTGAGGAATCACATTGACCAAAATCCAATGACCATTGAGCTCTTTAAGATTTTCGGTCGAAAACGAGTCGAAACCCTTAAAATCTTTGAGATCGGCACTAATCGGCGGAATAATCAACTCACCGTGATTGGTATGCCCTTTCAACATGGTTGGATGATTGTTCAAATACCAAGCAATTAAAAAAGGAATAAATGACATCGCAAAAATGCTCAGAATTAAGCGTCGATTTTTCTTTTGTTGTGTATTCATGTGTTCGTTTGTTTAAGTTGTAACCAAACAACCAAGAGTGTTAAGGCAATCGCCAAACCAAACCACTGGACGGCATAAGCGATATGTTTTTCGGGCGGCATAATATTTAAACCATGCCAGTTTCTCAAATAACCTTCCGGTTGCTCCGGGTCTAATTCAATTTGATAGCTATATAAAGCATAACCCATTTTCTTGCTCAGAATTTGGCTGTCCAAGACGCCAACCACCGAAGGCCATCCATCAGTCGGCTGATCGGCACCGGCTAATTTGATGCCCGGTTCCGGAAAAGAATTCACCCGACCACTTAAGGTCACTGAAGCGTTTTGAAGCATCACAGCGGGGAGTTGTTTGCGATCTACGTTTAAAGGTAACCACCCTCTATTGATCAATACGGCTTTATCACTGCCCTTAATCTTCAACGGTGTAAACACAAAATACCCGACTTTGCCGTTGACATGCTGATTATCTAATAGAATTTGTTGATTACTGTCATAATCGCCGCTAATTTTAACGCGCCGAAATTTTAATGCTTCAAGAGCTTCCGGCAAATTGTGATCCAGTTGCAGGGCTTCAGCACTCTGCATTTTTTGCTGGTTTTCGATAAATTCGCGTTTTTGGTCGGCGCGCCCCAATTGCCAGAAACCAAGACTGATCAGCAAAGCTAAAACAACTAAGTAGCTGACTAGCGCCCATAAATTTATTTTTGTGAAAAATCGAGCCATGATACGATTATGAATGCATTATTTGCTGGAGTTGACAAGCTGGAACAAGTTATAAAGATTTTGAAATCAGTTTACCTGAAAAAAATAAATTCAAAACTCGCGAAGAAACCTTAAGCGTCATACAATCCTAATAACGCCCATTCATTTAATTATCCAAATACTTATATGCTCAAAATTATCATCGTCTTAGCCTTTCTATTGATTCTGGCAAGTTTGGCTTCTGCCTTGTATCATCTTATCAATTCAAAAGATCTGGAACATTCCAAAAAGACCGCACAAGCGTTGACCTTTCGCATCGGGCTTTCGTTACTGTTGTTTATCGCTGTATTTATTGCATTCAGCACTGGACTGATTCAGCCTCATGGCATCGGCGCCAACATTCAGAACGCGCATCTTAAAAAAGATAAATAAATTTTACGGGTGGTGATTCAAATGGAATCATCCACCGGGCGGCTTACACAATCGGCAAGTCCCCCTCATATTAATCTTCAGTCCATACAAACAAAAAAGGCGCGGACTTTTCGCCAGCGCCTTTTAGTAAAGCGTGTTGCTCGATTACATCATATACACGAAAATGAATAATCCCAACCAGACAACGTCAACAAAATGCCAATACCAAGCTGCCGCTTCAAATGCAAAGTGGTTTTCAGGTTTGAAGTGACCTTTGTAGCTACGGAATAAAATCACACTCAGGATGATTGCCCCGACGCAGACGTGGAAACCATGGAAACCGGTCAACATGAAGAACGTTGAACCGTAAATACCGGAACCCAAAGTCAAGCCCATATCTGAATATGCTTCATGATATTCGAATGCTTGTAAGCAAACGAACAAGAAGCCCAAACCGACTGTTGCCATCAAGCCTTTAATCAATTGTTGACGATTTTGCGCGAGCAGACCATGGTGCGCCCAAGTGCAAGTGACGCCACTGCTTAACAGAATCAAGGTGTTGATAAACGGTACGCCCCAAGCGCCCATTGGCTCAAACTCACCGCCGACTTTACCAGGGCCGTTAGTTGGCCATACCGCTTCAAAAGCTGGCCATAAAATGTCATGAGTCGAACGACCAGGACCATCACCAATACCACCTAACCAGGATACTGACAAGTTACGCGTATAGTACAGCGTGCCGAAAAAGACAGCAAAAAACATGATTTCAGAAAAAATGAACCACATCATGCCCATGCGATAGGAAATACCAACCTTGGTATTATACATACCAGACTCGCTTTCTCCCGCTTGCAAGGTAAACCAACCGGCCAGCATGACGATGAAAATGGTCAACCCCAGCACCATCATGGTGGGACCGATCGAAGAACCGTTCAAATAATTCGCAAAACCCGCCAGCATCGTCATCAAGCCAGCCGTACCGATGACCGGCCAGGTCGCTTTATGCGGGATATAATAAGCGTTGTGTGTTGCCATAATTTTCCCCTAATAATTTATTGGTATTTAATCTTTATTGGTATTCAAAAAGGTAATTGCCAAAGCCAGATGATTACTCTGTTGCGCTATGCCTGGATTGACCACGAAACGCAACGGTAAATTCTTGGCCTCACCTGCCTCTAAACGTAACGGCTCAAAGCAAAAACATTCGATAATTTTAAAATCTGCGGCCGCAACTCCTGGCGCCACACTCGGCACCGCCCGAATGGTCAAAGCCTTATCCGCTTGGTTATGTACGCGATAATTAACAACGTAAAACTGGCCCGGATGGATCTGCAAACTTTTAGTTTCAGTTTCGACTATCAAAGGCGTTGCTTTACCCAGTGAAGTCACTAAGTCAAGCCCAAGATTTCGCTCCTTATCCACGACATAATTCAGCGTACTAGAATCAACTCGAGTGCCCACTTTGCCATTAATACCCGTCAACTCGCATAACACATCATAGAGAGGTATTAAGGCAAAACCAAAACCCGTCATGCCAAGCACCACGAGCAATAATTTCAAGGCTAGCCGTGAATTTTTTTGCTCGACATTCGAATTCACTGAGACATGGCTCGCATAACGGCAAACACATAAATGCATAACGCAATTACGACCAATATGCAGACCGTCAAAATATTTTTCTTTTTAGTATCCATCGCTACGTTTTACCCGACCTGAATTGATCAGGTCGGGTCATTCCTCTTTAAATAATTACAACTCTTAGATATGTTCGGTTGGAATAATCGTTGGAGGTGTTGTAAAAGAATGATAAGGAGGAGGTGAAGGCAAGGTCCATTCTAAACCATGCTTCGCCGCGTCTTCCCATACTTCATCCGTTACTTTCTCGCCAGTACCGCCTTTAATCGTATGAATCACGATATACAGGAACAATAACTGGCTAGCGCCAAAAATAAATCCACCAATACTTGAAATCATATTCCAGTCCGCAAATTGCACGGCATAATCAGGAATTCTGCGTGGCATACCTGCAAGACCTAAAAAGTGCTGAGGGAAAAACAGGATATTAACTGACACTGCAGACAACCAGAAATGTAATTTACCAATTTTTTCGTCATACATGTGTCCAGTCCATTTTGGTAACCAATAATAACCCGCTGCCATCAAGATGAATACAGAAGCAGGCACCAAAGTGTAATGGAAATGGGCTACGATGAAATAAGTATCATGATATTGGAAATCTAATGGCGCAACCGACATCATCAAACCGGTTAAACCGCCCATGGTAAATAAAACTACAAAGGCAATTGAAAACAACATCGGTGTTTCAAAAGTCATCGAACCTTTCCACATGGTAGCAGTCCAGTTGAACACTTTCACACCGGTTGGAATCGCAATCAACATCGTGGCATACATGAAGTACAATTCGCCTGCCATTGGCAAACCGACAGTAAACATGTGGTGAGCCCATACGATAAATGAAAGGAACGCAATCGCCGCTGTTGCATAGACCATTGAGCTGTAACCGAATAATGGTTTGCGTGCAAACACCGGAATAATGGTCGAAGCCACACCAAAAGTCGGCAGAATCATGACGTATACTTCAGGGTGACCGAAGAACCAGAAGATGTGCTGATATAAAACCGGATCACCGCCACCCGCTGCATCGAAGAAGCTGGTATCGAAGAAACGGTCCGTCAATAACATCGTTACCGCACCAGCAAATACTGGCATGATCGCAACCAATAAGAAACCCGTGATTAACCAAGTCCATACGAACAATGGCATTTTCATTAAGGTCATACCAGGTGCGCGCATGTTAAAAATGGTTGCAATGATGTTGATAGCGCCCATAATTGAGGAGACCCCCAATAAGTGCACCGAAAATACCGCAAACGGTAACGCTTTTCCGGTTTGCAACACTAAAGGCGGATACAAAGTCCAACCTGATGCCGGAGCACCGCCTTCCATAAACAATGTGCTAGCCAGTAACAGAACACCTGCTACCAACATCCAGAAGCTCATGTTGTTCATCCGTGGCAACGCCATATCCGGCGCACCAATCATCATTGGAATCATCCAGTTGGCCAAACCAACAAAAGCTGGCATTACGGCCCCGAACACCATTACTAACGCGTGCATGGTGGTCATTGAATTAAAGAACTGCGGCTCAACAAATTGCATGCCCGGTTCAAATAACTCGGCACGAATCACCATAGCCATGGCTCCGCCTACGAAAAACATGACCAATGCAAACAATAGATACAAAGTGCCAATATCTTTATGGTTGGTGGTAATGATCCACCTTAAAATACCCTTAGCTGGGCCATGATCATGATGATCATGTTCGTGATCATGCTCATGTTCGGCTACGACTGCAGACATATTAATACCTCAAAAAAAAATAAATAAAGATCAGATTAACCGACTTAAACTTTTACAACACTCAGCGTTATTTCTTAGCAAGCAACGGCTGAACATCGGCAGGTTGAATCATATCGCCGACTTTGTTGCCCAACGCGTTACGCGTATAGGTGACAACTGCCGCGAAATCCACTGGATTCAACATAGTTCCGAAAGCTGGCATCATCCCTTTACCGTTCGACATTAAAGCCACTTGATTTTTGATATCGCCAGTCACTAATTTGCTGCCGGTAATCGCAGGGAAAGTCCCCGCCATACCAGCTCCGTCTGCTTGATGGCAAGATGCACAGCTCGCGGCATAAACTTCCTTACCTTTCGCCAGTAACTCATCCTTAGACAATTTGGCTTTTACATCAACTTTCGCGGCTTCTTTAGGCGCCTCTGCTGCTTTTGATTCTACAACAGCAGTTCCTCCCTGAAGAGCCTGAATGGCTTTAGGTTGGATTTCATCACCTTTTTTGTTACCCAATGCATTACGAGTATAGGTAATTACCTGCGCCAACTCGGTCGCATTCAACATTTTGCCGAAAGCCGGCATCATGCCTTTACCGTTCAGAATTAAATTAGCCTGAGCATTGATGTCACCATTAACAAGCGCACTACCCGAAATTGCAGGGAATGCTCCAGGAACACCTTCGCCGCCCGGTAAATGGCAAGAAGAACAGTTTTTGGCATAAACTTCAGCGCCCTTAGCAACTAATTCGTCATGACTTAAATCACTGACATCATTTGCTTTGGCAAGTTCATCTTTAGTCTTTTTAACCCAAGCGTCGTAATCAGGTTTTTCCATCGCAATTACCACAATCGGCATGAAAGCATGGTCTTTACCGCAAAGCTCAGTACATTGACCGCGATAAGTGCCTGGTTTGTCAACAGAAGTCCATGCTTCATTTACATATCCAGGAATCGCATCTTTTTTCCAGCCCAAATCAGGAACCCACCACGAGTGAATTACATCAGCAGCTGTATATAAGAAGCGAATTTTAGTTTTAACCGGAACCACTAATGGTTTATCAACATTTAATAAATAATGTGGCACCGAGCGAGGATCGACTCCTGAGCCAACTTGACGGGCTTTGTTACTCGCTTCGTCAAGGCTACTAAAAAAATGAATCCCATTATCAAGATATTCATACTCCCATTTCCACTGCCATCCGGTGACTTTGATCGACATTTGGGCTTCTTTGACATCATCAAGCTCTAACATCGCCTTAGTTGCCGGAATCGCCATACCAATCAAGATCAGCGTAGGAATGATGGTCCAGATAATTTCTATGGTAGTGTTTTCATGAAACTGTTCTGCGACATGTCCTTTCGATTTCCGATGATGGTAAATCGAATAAAACATTACGCCAAATACACCAGCACCAATAAACACACAAATCCATAAAATCAGCATATGCAGATCATAAAGATCATTACTGACTTGTGTAACCCCTTGCATTAGATTCAGGGCATAATCTGCATGCGCCGAACCCAAGCCAATAGCCATTAGGGTCAGACATGCAATAAGTTGCTTGGTTTTCTTCACGGAGCAGCCTCCTCACTTTGTAGTTTAAAAACTCTATATGCACATAAAATTTCAAGGTAATCTAAAGCCCAGCTTGCTTATGGATCCTAAGAATTTTAATATTGTAAAAAATTAAGTCGTCGATTTTAACCTATGCAACGTTTTAACGCTAGGTTAGCGTATGGCTAATCATAAAAAAAGCCTGTGAAGTCTCCCTCACAGGCTTATAAAAAGCCAACTAGCGGAACTCAGATTAACTGAGGACCACTGAATAACCTTTGTCAAAGTTAGGAATATGACTATCCAGCCAACCCTTGACCATTTGTCCAACTTCATCAGTGACTTCAGCTTCACCCGCATGGAATTTAGCTTGCAAACCGGCACAAATTCCCACTAATGCGTCATGCTCTGCTTTATGCGCAGGATAATTAGCATAATTTTTCGCCTGCATTTCACGCTCTTCATGAGCAAAATGATCGACTACGTAAGCAATAAGATCATCTAATTGCTCACCGATAGCGGAACGTGCGGCACCGCCAGTAGCCAAATCATATAATTTATTCAACTTTCCAAATAAAACTTGATGTTCCTCATCAGCAAATCCGACATTCGTACCATATTGAGCAGCGGTCCAAGTAATTAATGCCATAATGTCTTTCCTCGTAATTATTTTTATTGAAGTTAAGTATTAACTGCATAAGTATTATGGTTTAATTTTTTGACAAAAACAATAATTATTTTAAGGAAAAAAATTACCTGAACTTTCAACAAGAATACCTGATTGATAAGGAACAATCCCGAGCAAAGGACTTTCGAGGCTATTCTCAAGAAATGCGATATTTTCCTGTTCAAACGGCATATTCGGTTCGATACAAACCGCAATCCAGCCTGCACAAACCACTTCCGAGCGATTAATTGCCGACATAGCCAAGCGCCCCTGATTAATACATCCCAAACGAATCGGCACAACCAAAATAACCGGCAGGCCCAACATGACAGCCAAATCCGCATTGTCGAATGCAGGCGTTATCGGAGAATACCAACCTCCTGCACCCTCGACCAGCACCCAATCCGAATCATCAGCCAGTCGTTTAAAACAAGCTTGAATCACTTCTAAGCGCACTGGATTTTCAGCACCCGCCAGATGGGGGGAAACCGGTAATTCGTAGGCATAAGGATTGATGATCTCATAAGGCAAAGCGACATTTGCATGTTGCAAAATCAACAGTGCATCCTCATTTTGCAGATAGCCATCGCGCCAAACACAACCCGAGGCAACAGGCTTCATTCCAACCACTCGCTTTCCTTGTCGCTTGAAATAATCGATTAATGCAATCGTCGTAGTGGTCTTGCCAACGCCGGTATCAGTTCCGGTAATAAAATAGCCACTAGCCATACTAAGCAACCCTCGCGCTTACCCAAATAACTTCATAACTGGCGCTTATCGAGTCCGAATGGCCTGAGCAAGGATAATGATTTTGTAATTGCTGTAGTTTGGATTTACCGGTTAAATGCTCAGTGCGTCCAACATGAACATAATTAGCCCCCAAGCCCTTCAGTTCACGCATTAGCATCCAGACACTCGAATATGCCAATTGATAAGTTTTATGCTCCACTTGAATATCACGCCACCCGCCTTGGATTAAAAAGTGCTTTAACTGCTCAACCGAATAAAAATCATTGACGTGCCGATAATGATCGATTTTGGCCCACGCTTGCTTCAACTCAAATAAAGTTTCGGGCCCAAAAGTACTAAAGCACAAAGAGTGACCGGATTTTAAGACTCGCTGAAACTCCGCCAACACTTGAACGAGATTTCGACACCACTGCACAGCAAGATTCGAAAACACATGATCGACAACTCCGTTTTGTAACGGTAGTAATTCCGCATCCGCACACAGATAAAGCACGTTACCCGGTAAGTTCTGTCGAGCTTTTTGCAACATCGGCAAGGCGAGATCCAATGCCAAAAGCTCCGTATCGACAGATAATTGCTGCAACATGCCGGTCAAAAACCCAGTTCCACATCCTACATCCAGCACGCGACCGGACAAAGTCTGTATATTGCTTAATTTTACCAACGCCTGCCCAGCCATGCGTTGCAGATGCGCAAAATCGTCATAATGCGACGAAGCATTACCGAAGGCATATCTAATGTGTTGTTTTTCAGTATCCAAAAATGCTCTATTTACAGATTAGTTATAAATTAGGTACAAATGCCCGAATCGTCCGGACAACCTCTTGAGGATGAGATAAAAAAGGCACATGACCCGCCTGAGGCAACACCTCGATATGACAATGCGGCAACAGGACAGCAAGATCTTTTGCCACGGTTTTCGGAACCAGGGTATCCAGACGACCATAAATGCCCAACACCGGACAGATCAGATTCGCAAAAACGTTTCTCAAATCCTGTTGTTGCAGAGCGGTTAAACCAGAGCGCAATACTTCAGGACTAGGTGGTGAACATTCCAATACTTGATGTTTAAGCACTTTCAACATGGGCGCCATCTCAGGCAGTCCATGTAATTGTAAAGCCAAAAAGCGCATCAAGGTTGCCGGCGCATTGGCGATCAAATTTTCAGCAAATGCCTCAAGCACTTCGAGATTCATGCCCGACCACTGTTCGCGTTCGACAAAGCATGGATTTGCTGCAATAAAAATCAAAGCGGAAACGCGTTCTGGAAACTGCTGAGCAATCTCCAACGCCACCAATCCGCCCATCGACCAACCCAACCAACAGCAAGGAGATTCGCCGATTTCACCAACAATTTTCTTAGCGACAGCCGACAACTCAAACGCGTCAACCGAAAGACTTCGACCATGCCCCGGCAGATCAACACAAATCACTCGATAAAAGCGCGCAAGCTCCTCGGCAAATTGACGCCACACACCGCTATGCATTCCCCAGCCATGCAGCATGACAATAGGGTGGCCTTCACCATAGATTTCTACATGAAGATCAGCCATCCACCTTACCTAAACATTCGGGAATATTCGAAAACGCCCGCTCCAAGGCGACCAGTAGTTGCTCAACATGCAGCGCAGAATGTTGCGTCGAGAATGTCACTCTAAGCCGAGCACTCCCCTGAGGCACAGTCGGCGGACGAATCGCACTCACCCAAAAACCCTGTTCAAATAAAGCGGCACTAATCAACATCGCTCGTTGATTATCGCCGACCAATATCGGCTGAATTGGGGTAGTTGAAGCCATCAAATTCAAACCTAGTTGACGCGCACCGTTTCGAAACTGCGTCACCAACTCTTGAAGCCGTTCACGACGCCAAGGTTCAGTTTTAATAAGCGCCAAACTGGTCCGGGTTGCCGCCGCAATCGCCGATGGTAAAGCGGTGGTATATATGAAGGTATGTGCTTTTTGAATCAGTGTCTCAATCAACAACTTGGAACCCGCTACAAACGCACCACTCGTCCCCAAGGCCTTACCAAAAGTCCCGACCAACACCTGGACATCTTGACTTGATGCATCAAAATACTCTAATACGCCAGCGCCATGAGTGCCTAAAACCCCCAGTCCATGGGCATCATCCACCATCAACCAAGCTTGATGCGCCTTGGCAAGTGCTGTCAAATCGGCAATCGGTGCAAGATCGCCATCCATACTGAAGACTCCATCAGTAACAATCAACTGGTTACCCGATGCTGATTGCAACAGGTTATCCAAATGCCCCAGGTCGCCATGTCGATAACGCTTAAGCTCGGCACGAGATAATAATCCACCGTCCACTAATGAAGCATGATTCAATCGATCCTCAAAGACCTTATCACCTTTTCCCAGTAATCCGCTAATGACGCCCAGATTGGCCATATAGCCGGTTGAAAACAGCAAAGCGCGCTCCCGACCGGTAAATGCAGCCAATTCTTCCTCAAGCGCATGATGCTCTTCACTGTGACCACACACCAGATGCGCAGCACCACTGCCGACCCCCCATTGCTCCGCTGCGTCCTTAAACCTGCGCTTCACTAGAGGATGGTTGGCAAGTCCGAGGTAATCGTTACTACAAAAATTGATTTTAGACTCGCCATCAATGCGTATTTCTATGCCCTGCGGACTTTCAAGAATTCGCCGTTGCCGATACAAGCCTCGCTGCTTCAGAGTTTCAATTTGATCCACCAGATGGGCAAACGACGGTTTCATCATTTAAGCGTAACTTGAACCACCCGCATAAACACCAAGGCGCTGAAATAATCGCTGATCATGTTCAGTCATAGGATTATCGGTCGTCAACAATTTGTCGCCGTAAAAAATTGAATTCGCCCCTGCCAAGAAACACAGCGCCTGTAATTCATCACTCATTGAAGTGCGACCAGCCGATAGCCGAACCCGCGACCTTGGCAACATGATCCGGGCGACCGCAATCATGCGCACAAATAGCAATGGATCTAAATTGTCACTCCCCATCAGCGGCGTTCCCTCAACCTGCACCAGCATATTAATCGGCACACTTTCGGGATGTTTCGGTAAGTTAGCAAGCTGAATTAACAATTTGGCCCGATCTTGATCACTCTCCCCCATTCCGACAATACCGCCGCAACAAACATTGATTCCGGCATCTCTGACCCGCTCAAGGGTATCGAGTCGATCCTGATAAGTGCGCGTCGTAATCACTTCAGAATAATAATCTTCAGAGGTATCCAGATTATGATTGTAATAATCCAGGCCACCCGCTTTAAGACGTTGAGTTTGCTGATCGGTGAGCATACCAAGCGTTACACAGGTTTCCATACCGAGGGCTTTTACTTCCTGAACCATTTCAACCACGCGCTCGATATCTTTGTCCTTGGGTTGGCGCCAAGCGGCTCCCATGCAAAATCTTGACGCACCTTGTGCCTGAGCGCGTTTAGCGGCCTGAATAACGTCAGACAAAGGTAATAATGCTTCAGGCTTTAAATCCGCATCATGATGGGCACTTTGCGGACAATAGCCGCAGTCTTCGGAACACGCGCCGGTCTTGATGCTGAGTAGGCTGCTAATCTGAATTTCGTTCGGATCAAAACTGTGTCGATGTATCGTCTGCGCCCTAAAAATCAGATCATTAAACGGCATCGCAAACAACGCCTGAACTTCGTCCAATTGCCAATCATGTCGTTCGACTGCACGTTCCACATAAATGTTTTCAGACATTCCCCCCCCAAACTTTAAAAAATACTAGAATAATCATTTAATATCAATGCAGCCACCGTTGGCCCTCATGATAAAATAATGCAAAATAACCTTAATCGTCACCCCCTAAAAACTCCAAATTACCCAAGACTACCAAGCTCTTCGCATTTTTACGGGAACAATTTAACTCACTGGTCAACTAATGAGTTTCGAATTAGTAAACAACTGGAAAAATATTATACAGGATTTTTGGCTACCACCTACCTGCATATTGTGCGAGTATCCGGGAGCTAATCACCTAGATCTGTGTTTGGACTGTTTTGAAAATTTACCTCGACATGACAAGCGCTGCTTACAATGCGCGGCTCACATGCCTGAAGCTAACGAGTTCGGAGTGATATGTGGCGAGTGCCAAATCAGAGCGCCCGCATTTGATAGAACGTTGGCATTTTATGACTACCGAGATAGCATGCGCTATCTAATTTCACAATTAAAGTTTCACCGACAGTATAAAATCGCCCGATTACTCGGTTCACTCATTGCCGAGGAACTAGCCAAGCAACACGAACTTCCGGAAGCGATCATCCCGGTCCCACTCCATCCCAAACGTTATCGGGAGCGCCATTTTAATCAAAGTTTTGAAATTGCCAAAACCATTTCAGCGCAATTGAAGCTTCCCTTACTCACTGATTATTGTATTCGGCAGCGTAATACCGTTCACCAAACGCAACTCAGCAAAAATGAACGCCTTAAAAATATGCGCGATGCTTTTGGGATTACCACGACCATACCGGCACAACATGTTGCCATTCTGGATGATGTGATGACCACCGGATCCACCCTGCATGAACTTGCAGCAGTGCTGAAAAAATCAGGCATTCAACGTGTTGATGCCTGGGTTTGTGCGAGAGCGTAATCGTCTTCGTCATCGACGATCAATTCAGCAAACTTCAGCTGCTACTTAGAATTATCTAAACAGCAGAGGGATGTGTTCCGCCCCTAATTAGATCCTTGCAATATCAATCGCTATGCCTTGCATCGCAATAACTTTACCCTCAGGATTTTTAACCGCCGATAACCTAAGGTCAAGGTGGCTTCTATGGCTATTCTTTCCGACAATTTGCAGATCCAGATTTTCACACTCGGATTCGCCCTGAATAATTCGTTGATTAGCCGCATCGAAATGCTCTCGATCATGCTCATCAATCAATGACAGCGGATCAACTTGTTTGAGTTCTTCTACGTTTTCACATTCAAAAATACGACGACCTGGTCGATTGATATATAGCCATTGCCGATTAAGCGATAACACAAAGATCGCCAACGGCAAATTCTCAATCATGCTGAACAAAAAGGCGAGATTCTGCTGCAGATTTTTTTGGGTACGCGCAAGCTGAATATGGGTTCTAACCCGTAACTCGGTGGCAAGTTTATTAATCGGTTTACTAATATAGTCAACCGCCCCGAGCATCAAACTTTCGCCTTCGGATTTTGCCCCAGCTGCAGTCACAAAAATAACCGGAATGTCCTGGGTTTTTGGACTCATCTTAAGCTGCCGACAAACTTCAAAACCATCCAGACCCGGCATCATGATATCCAGTAAGATTAAATCAGGTTGAGGTTCACGCCGAGCAATATCAAGCGCCATCAGACCACTACTCGCGACTTTTACTTGATATTCCCGACTGAGCAGCGTCGCCAAAACTTCGATGTTAATGGGTTCATCATCAACAACTAGCACCGTGGCCTTATTCGTAGAAGAAAAAATCACCTTGGCTCCATGATTCGTTTTAATAGATCGACTAATATTTCTCTTGCTTGCGGATAATTATAATGCTTAATATTATCAATCATCATTGAAAATTGGGGTGTTTTATAATTTCCGATGACATTACTTATATTCTCCAACAACTCACCGCTGACATAATCATCATCAATTAATAGTCTATCGAGCTCAAGTAACAATTCTTTCAGTTTTTCCGGGGAATGTGACTGATCATTTTCATTTTCCAAAGGAACTTGTCTTAAAAAATCATTAATAATTTGCATTGATTTAGCATAAACCTTATCCCATGCCTGCCAGGTTGATGCCTCAAAGACGCCGTCTTTAAGTTGCCTATCGAATGTGCTCGATAGATTAAACAATTCCAGCGCACCAATATTACCGGCAACTCCTTTTACTTGATGCAGTTTATGTTCGGCAGCGATCAGATTCCCTTGATCTAAATCTGCCGCTATCTCATTCCTGATATTGGAAAAATCTTCCCTAAACATTGAAAAAACATTAGCCAGTTTAGCCTGATCTCCCCCAAAAAATAATAACAACTGAGTCAAATCAAAACCGGGCAACTGAATTTGGGGCACATCAACGTTCTTAGCGAAATGCTCAGACTTGGATAACTCATGATTTTTTGGCTTGATCCACTGCACCAGAGTTTCAATGAGCTTCACAGAATTAAGCGGCTTTGCTAAATGATCATTCATGCCTGCGTTTAGACAAGCCTCTTTTTCATGCTGCATAGCGGCTGAGGTCATCGCGATAATCGGCAGATTCTTTCCCTGTGGCAATTCCCGAATACGCCGAGTCGCATCGTAACCATTCATGATTGGCATCTGCAAATCCATCAAGATCGCATCGAAGGATAACTTAGTGACCCAATCCACCGCCATGCCACCATGGTCAGCAATAACCACTTCAAGACCCGCCTTTTGAAGAAACTCTTTGGCAATTTGTTGATTCAACAAAATATCGTCCACCAGTAACACCCGAGCACCTTTGATCGGCCTAGCCAGTTCAAGCAAACTCCGTTCCGGATTATCGGGCAAGTCATCAAGTAGAGGCTCTAACAAATACACACTCCTGATAGTTTTCTGCAATCGTGAGCGTAACACTGGTTTCTTTAGTAAAGCTTTGGGAACCAAATGATGCGTTAATAGTTGCTGCGGGAGAGATTCCTGATATCGACTATCAACGAGCAGAATAATAGGGGGAATTATGCCGGAGAATTGATTCAAACAGGTATCGGTTTGTAATAATTTCCAATCGAGTAGCAGAATATCAAAAAGGTGGTCAGTCACCTCAGCCTGCTCCAGTTCAAAAACTGCTTGCGGTAATGACTGCGCGATCACTAGCTGCCCCCGCCATTCGCTCAAGTAATTCTCTATAATTCTACCAAAGCGCAAATTTGCATTAATTACTAAAATTTTCAGTCCCAAAACAGGACTCACCTCACAAGGCATATCGTCAGAACCTAGCTCACTCAAGACCACCGTAAATTCAAAGCTACTCCCCCGATTCAATTCGCTAACCACGCTAATTGACCCACCCATTAAACCGACAAGTCGCTGACAAATAGCCAAACCAAGGCCAGTTCCGCCAAATTTACGGGTAATCGAAACATCCGCCTGAGTAAATGCATGAAACAGCTTCTCTAAAGCTTCCGTTGAAATTCCTATTCCGGTATCACGAACGGTAAAGCGTATTTTAAAATGGTGCTCGAGTTGTGCGTCAAAATTAACCAAGACTTCAATCTCACCTTGCTCAGTAAACTTAACAGCATTCCCAATCAAATTAATCAATACCTGCCGAAGCCGCTGCTCATCGCCTTTAAGCTTAAACGGAATCATCGGATCAATATTAATCAATAACTCCAGTTGTTTATTTTCAATTTTACTCACAAACATATCGGCAACAGTCTGGAGTACCATTTCGATTGAAAACTCATTTTGTTCCAGTTCAATTTTACCAGCTTCAATTTTGGAAAAATCCAGAATATCGTTCACAATCAGCAGCAAAGCCTGACAGGCCTGCTGAATATAAGTTAAATAGGTTCGATGTCCCTCAGAATGAGTTCCATCTTGAGCCAATTCAGTAAAGCCGATAATTGCATTTAACGGCGTCCGTATCTCATGACTCATATTTGCCAAAAATGCACTTTTCGCATAATTAGCTTGTTCCGCTTGATCTTTTGCTTCAATTAACAATTGTTCTGCAATTTTTAATTTATCGGCGGTCAATAACATTTGTTCAACGGTGGATTTGAATTCTTTGACTTTAAAAATCGGAATTGTCGGTTTAAAATTCCCATCCCCAATTTCAATCGCCATTTTTTGGATCCCTTCCAATGGCACAGCAATATCAAGACTCAAACGCTTTGCACGCTGATAAAGGAAGGCAAAAAATAATAAATAGAAAAAGCACAACCCAGCAAGTAAATACCAACCTATCCTCGTCAATCGATCAGCAAGCAGTTTGGCAGGTTCAAAGATGGCATTTTCAGGAACCAAAAACACCAAGCGCCACCCCGTCGAAGTTAAGGGTTTACTTGCAACCAGATAAGGTTCTGAAAAATTGACGTGCGCCGTCGCATGCTCTGAGCCATCCAGCGCCTTGTTCAATTCTTGCATATCAGGGCGAAGCTTGATATTAAAAGTATCCGGCTTAAAAGTTTCTTGCCGAATCGCTTGGTTATAGTGATGGGTGGTAAGCTCATGCAACCCGAATAAAGTCTCGGCGCGTTCGGGTAACGCCAAAAGCATGCCCTCCTTATTGATCAATATTGCAAAACCTTGCCAGGGAATCGGCAGTGCAAGCACCTGTTTGATAATTTCATCGAGAGTAACATCCAAACCCACCACCCCCTCAAGAAAATCTCCTCGATAGACGGGCGCAATCGATGAAACCATCCAACCCTGGCCAGCCGGATCCAGATATGCATCAATCCAAACTGGTTGTCGACTCGGATTGTGTTGAGCATCCGCTTCATAATAAAAGTTAAAACTCGGAATATCCATCTGCGGCGAATATTGAGTCAAAACATCGAAATAGGGCCATATCCTGTTCAATGAATCATAGGTATTAAAGTAAGCTTGAACTACCAAAGGATTAATATCGACGATACGCTGCAAAGTAGGATCGAGACGCGCTGTTTGCGAAATTTTATGTCGCTTTGAGGCATCGATTTTGGCAATACCACTAAAAAAAACCGCGGCTTTACCATCATTGGTTCTTGTATAGACCATACCATCTTTAGAAGTCGCGTAACGATCTGGCGACTCCAGAGAAACATCAATCGGAAGCTCTAGCACTGCTTTCGTTTCCTGTCTCAACAACTCGGTCAAGTGACTGACGCCGATCAACTGATGTTCTATCGTTTCCGCGTGGATTTCAACCGAACGCAATAACTCCTGATTCGCGAGAGATTGCACCATTGAAATATTCTCGATTCTGGACCAGCTATGTGAAAACATATACACTCCCAACAATGCTAATTCCACAAACAACAAGGGAATCAATGCTGCACGTAAATAGGCAAACCATACCCATTGATGCAATGAAACATCAGCGACTGATTTTTTGAAATTGCGATACTTACTCAACATAATGCCTTATGGCGGAGATATAGTTAATGTCCGATAAAAATCTAACGATCGTAACAAACGCATTGTTTAACCATCCTAATTTCAGCCAGTTTAGGCTCAACATTCTGGAATCTCACTTAAAAACCGAACCCTCAACTAACAGAATTAACTCCATTTTTTCAAAAAGCCGGATGAGATAACATCAATTCACTACTTTAATTCTTCGTATAGAGCGATCCATCAAGCTCCCCCTAGAACGATTGACTACTTACCTCTAAGCTGCGCTTACGCGCAGAAATACCAACTTTAAGCGCTTAAAAGTCTAAAATGAAAATATAAAAATAGCAGAATTTTGAACAGTTACAACGACATCTCTAAAAACTTTCTTGATAGAAAAATATTGCAAATATTAAATATTAAATATCAAATGAAATTTAATTTAATACTTCTCTAACAATTCCTTGACTATCTTGTTAAAGCCGCTACAGTTATAAAATAATTATCCCACTAATTTTACAATAGTTATTTTAGATTAACGCCAATTCATCCGAATGAGTTGATTACATTTTCATTTTATCTATTAAATATTATGCATTCATTTCTTAAAATAATTCGCAAGTATTCAAGATTTATGCTAATTTTTACAATGACAATTTCGGCACAAACTGCACTCGCAACTGAAGGCGGTGGCAGCAATTATCTTCCGGGTTTTTATGGCGACTTTGCGATGGCAGCTTTTCCTGAGCCAGGCACCTATTTCAATAATTTTTTTGCGGCCTATCAGGATACAACGTCCCAAACCGGAACACTATTAGAAATGCCCGGTGTTATGCACGTCACTAACCAAAAATTTTTAGAGGGGCAATTTATCGTTGGATTTTTTCCAGCGTTAATGATCAGCAAAGACCACAGCGGAACAAATAGCAATGCGCGAGTAGGATTGGGCGATTTTTATCTCGTGCCCGGCGGGTTGAGTTGGAATCTGGATAATTTTAGCGCCCTACTCTTTGAAGGCATCGTGATGCCAACGGGCTACTATCATCAAGGCGATTTTAATACAGGCCGAAATTACTGGACCTTTGACCATAACCTATTAACGACTTTTAAAATACCCGGAGATAACGAACTATCAATAGGCATCGGTTATATGAATAATTTAAGAAATCCTGCAACCGACTATCAAAGTGGCGATGAGTTTCACTTTGATTACACCGTTGGCCATTATTTCACGAGCATGATTAGCTTCGGTATCACCGGCTCATACTACCAACAAGTAACAAAAGACCAAGCACCTGCGGAAATAATCACCTCCCCGCCCGGAGAAGCGGCAAGCATAGGCCCGGTTGTTATGTACGCCCCTCGAATTAATAATCAGGATATTGCGATTTCACTGAAATGGCTACGTGAATTCAACGCCACAGGCAGAACTGAACAGGAATACATAATATGTAGAATTTTCTTGCCATTTTGACTAAAAAACTGAAGGGAGTTGAACAGACAAAAGCTAATTTGAGATTGAAGGTTGTTTCGAGTCTAGCATAAACCGTTCTGTTAATGGGACTTAAGCTTTAGCTAAAGCCCCAATCAATAGAATTCTTAATCAAGCAACATCCGCAACATCCTCATTCGATACCGCCTCTTCTCTCGAAACGGCTAAGTTCAACGAGTTGGCATGCTGATAAAGGATAGTCTCAACAGTCTTGAAAGGAATGGGTTTAGGCAATACCATCAAACCTTCTGGCAATGTACCTAGCTTCATTATATCTCGTGTTTCAAGACCTGTTACAGCAATCACCTTGGTATCTTTCAACCCTGGCAATTTATGAATTTCTTTAATCATTTGCAGACCGTCAATATGCGGCATTTTTAAATCGGTAAATATCAGATGTGGCTGATGTTTACCAATCATCATTAATCCCTGATAGGCATTAGTTGCCAGGAACAATTGATGAGGCACACTAAACTGAGAAAAATGCAATTCACACAAACGTAAAATATTGTAATCATCTTCGACCACAAGTACACGCAAGATGCCGGAATCATGATTAGCATCATAAGCAGCCGGTGTTAACAGAGATCTACTAGTAGGCTCCAACCCCTGAAGCTCAAGAAAGACTCTTACATCTTCTTTATTTAGACGACGATGGCCACCAACCGTACGAGATGATTTCAATTTACCATCATCAACCCAATTCTGCACTGTGCGTTGGCTCACTCCCAACAATAGAGCGACGTCTTTCGTACTTAACCATGAGTGCTCTGCAATCATACCCTATCCTCTTAGTATTTGTAGTTGAATTGAGTACATTGTAACGTACAAAATTACATCAACACAATCTAAATTTCTGTTATTTTGCAGAAATTTTCCTCTTTGGTTTTCGACAAGGGGAATCAATAATTAAAATATACTTCTGTTTATACAAAAAGTTAAAGGAAATATAAAACCAAACACCAACTATAAACATATTCAATTTTAGAAAATACTGATTCAGTATAGTATATTTTTTCACTTTATGAAATAATTTAATTCTATATTTATAGGCAAATATTTTTACCATAGATTGTAAAAATATAATAAAAAAGTGGTAAATACTTCATATTTCTTATTGACAAATAAACCAGAAAACTTTCCCTTTAACGCATGCTCCCATATTTTTTCCTCATCCAAACCTTTAGCCTAATAATTTTTTTATTAAGAACAATTTATTACGAATATTTAAAAATACAAATTAGCAACTCATTTAGCTTTAAGCCAGTTAAAATTCCATAAACGCAAAATTTCAGACCTCAGTCAATACAATTCATGACCAGACAGAATATTGAATATTGAATATTTACAATTTAAACCTATACTAAATTCACAGGAAATACTGCTTTATTATCCAGAAATAATTTCAATATTTGCGTATTTTTCAGGCATCAATCCCACCTTTTGTCGAGCAACCACAACATATAAACTACGCTCCTGATGGAACTTTACTTATTTATTGAGTTAATAATATGAACACAAAAATTATTTCAATATTTTCAGAGAATCCAAATTGTGACACTACCGTATCCTATGAAAAATATAATGAACTTATACAAGATGTTGCAATTCTAATGCTAACCTCATTAACCGAAATGCCTGAAATAGAAACCAACAAGCATATTTCTAAAACCCAGCATTACATTAAATTGCTAGCAGAACAGGTTCAAAACAAACCCCACTTCTCTAATATATCTACCACAAGCCCAGAATTACTATTTAAATCCGCTCCACTTCACGACATAGGAAAAGCAGGCATACCGACTTACATTCTAAACAAACGTACCCCATTAACCTCATCCGAAGCCGAAATTATGAAAACCCATACCATACTGGGATGTATAGCAATTGAAAATGCACAAAAACAACTGAATCTATCTTTTCCATTTTTAGAACTCGCCAAGGAAATGGCTTTATGGCATCACGAACGCTGGGATGGCAGAGGCTATCCCCATGGCTTATCAGAACTGGAAATTCCAGATTCAGCGCGATTAATGGCAGTAGTAGATACTTATGATGCCTTAACAACCACTCAGAGGCACCAAGGCGTCATGACTCATCTGCAAGCATTAAATGAAATTAAGAAAGGTAGCGGTAGTCACTTCGATCCGATAGCCGTTGAAGCACTTTTAGCAGTAGAACAAAAATTTAATAAAATCGCACTGCAAAATACTGTAATTTAGACCGAATGAAAGCCGCTTGATATTGAAATATGCAAAAAACTAATATGATTCTGCATTCTAATTCTGCTTTGTTAGATTGTATGTAACTGTTTGAATATTAAATAATTTACAAAAAGACTAATTTATATAAAACTTAATAAAAACATGATGTTGCACTTTAATTTAACAAAGTAGTACTAAACATCCCAACTATTTGCCGCGATTAAGTATGAGGAAAATGGAACCTCCCATACCATAAATTTGTTGGCAATGCAGGCATACTATGTATTAACTTGTGCTTTATTATATTCTGTTTTTAGTAGGTAATACGGACACTGTTAGGCCAGAAATCATGATTGAAATTTTTAATCTTAGGCTTGTGCTAAACTTTAAGCTTTACGGCACACTAAAGCAGCATTAAAGCAAGCAGCATAAAAAGTAAACAATAACAGAATTCGTATTTTACTATATATTTAATTTTAAATTGGCATAAGTGAATTTTGCAATAATCTGAACTTACTTTCCCATAATGTGTGAATGATTAATAATCACAACGTTGTTACGACCCCACCTTTTGGCATAAATCAGCCGGAAGATCGTCGCTTACCTTACAGATTTGGTAGTTAACTCTATGCCTGAGCCATCCAAACAAGACAAGGGCTTAAATAATTACTTAACGCCCACCTCATTACATGAGGTCTTAAGTTCTGAAGTTGTATTAAATTCACTCAAGGAAGTGATCTTCGCTCTGGATCACAATCACTGCTTCACTTACCTGACTGTTGCTTGGCAAAATTATTTAGCTCATGACCTAAAGAGCACGCTTGGACAACCTCTACAGCACTTCATTTCTGCACAAGATTATCTAAAATTAGCCCTCCAGTGGGGTCAACCGATCATCCGAGAACAAATCCATTTTACAAATACCGACGCTCACGAAATTTACTTTGAATTTTTTGTGTCAAAAATTGACTCTGGTTACTGTGGCACACTGACTTACCTTGAAAATCATCCGCTCGACACTATCCATTCTCAAATCAGCACTGAAAAATATCGTTCAATCGTTGAAAACACTCCTGAAATCCTGATTCAATTGGATAATCAGTTTCGAATTTTCTATGCGAATCCTTCATGGTTACAAATTACGGGTTACACCGAAGCTGAAACTTTCGGTAAAACGTTAAATGACTTCATTGCCCCAGAAGATCGTGAAGCTTGCCAAGACTTCTGGATTGTAGAAAATATTGACAACCAATCTTGCCGTAAAGAATTTCGATTGCATTGTGCCAATGGACAATATCGCTGGATATCCATGATGATGAAATTTGCGCCAACATCAGCCGATCGGTCCAACTTTATTGTCACCGCCGCAATCCTCGACATTACCGACCGAAAAGAGACGGAAGAGGCATTACGTCGAAGCGAAGCTCGTTATGCAATACTAGCGTCCTCAACAACTGATGGCATCTGGGATTGGGATCTAAGCACCGATCAAGTCTATTTTTCGCCTCGCTGGAAAGCAATGCTGGGCTACTCGGAAGATGAAATCGAAAATAATTTCTCCGGTTGGTACCAACGTGTCCACCCTGAAGATATTAAAACAGCAATGACCGAAATTACTGCCTGCCTTGAAAATCGCCAACCCGTTTATGAAAATATTCACCGCCTGCACCATAAAGACGGAAGTTGGCGCTGGATTCTCGATCGAGGTATCGTATTGCGAGATAACAATGATCAACCTTACCGAATGATCGGTTCACATTCTGACGTGACCTCAATGAAGAAAACCGAAGAAGCATTGCAACAACGCGAGCGCGAACTTCAAGCCATTTTCAGCATTAGCCCCGATGGTATCATCACCGTCACTCAACAAGGCCGAATCCAGTCAGTCAATCCGGCGTTTCTCGAAATGACCGGATTTGACCCAGCGCTACTGATTGGCTTATCGGAACAAGAACTGAATCAATATCTTCAGCAAATCAGTGACCATAACGGTCATCGCAAAACCCGACTAAAACAGGATAACCAGACCTACTATCTGGATCTGCTGCAATTACGTAATCATCGCTTGCACAAGAAAATGCTCAAGAACGAAAAAATCGTGCCAACACACACGCAAAAACTTCGCGTCATCACCCGGACTGAACGACATCTTGAGCATCACGATATTGCCAAAGTCCTATATTTTCGAGACATTAGTATCGAGAGCGAGGTTGATCAAATGAAAAGTGAATTCTTGTCCACTGCCGCTCACGAATTGCGCACACCAATGGCAAGTGTATATGGCTTCTCGGAACTCCTACTATCCCGCAGTTTCGACCAGGAAACAACCCAGGAAATACTGAAAACCATCCATCAACAATCAGCAAGCCTCGTTAACATGCTTAATCAATTGCTGGATCTGGCACGCATCGAATCTCGCATGGGCATGGATTTCTACTTTGTCCAGCAACCGCTGATACCTATTATCCAACGCGCAATTAACGAATTATTAATTCCAGGCGATCAACGACAGGTCCACTTCGGTTATCAAAACCGCGATTTTCAAGTATTGGTCGATGCCGATAAATTACGGCAAGTCATAATTAATGTTCTCAGCAATGCCTATAAATACTCGCCGCAAGGTGGCAATATCGACCTCAAACTGCTGCAACATACAACCGCAGAAAATCAGAAGGAGATTGGGATTAGTATTCGTGATCATGGCTTAGGCATGGATCGCAAACAACTCAGTCATATTTTTGAACGCTTCTGGCGTGCAGATAATACCGGAGAAATTCCCGGCACAGGCCTTGGCATGTCCTTGGTTAAAGAGATAATGGAAATCCATCAAGGTCACATCGAAATTAATAGTCGTCCCGGCGAAGGTACTACGGTCATTTTGTGGCTAAATCAAATTGATGAGTAAGGATTTCCTCCGCATCAGCTTATTGAGTAAGTAAGTTATTTAATTTGAAAAATTATTTGCCATCCAATCTTTACTCTACCGTTACCCGACCCTCGTACCCCTCCCCACCCTCATGCACTTGACCAATCATCCTTCCCTGTATATCAATGGTTTTCGAGGCGACGCGCCAACGAAATCCAAAACCTTTGGGTAATTGAAGATGCAGACTATGGGTGATGTATTCGTTCGGTCTAAAGTTCATAAGCTCTATTCCGCATTGCACAGGATTTAAAATTCCGTACGGCTTACCTTGATCGTCCAGAATATCCAGACAATATTGGTTATCCAAACCTCGTTTGATCCATTGAATAAGTTGATAATTTGACTGATAACCAGCTATTGGAGAAGTTCCTCGGCGAGATCCGGTAAACGGAAACGTTTCATCGTGAAGATAGGTTTTAACTTTTGAGAGTTGCTGGGAGATTCCGATATGGCCGTTTTTAATCTGATCATTTGAAAGCTCGAATTCATAAGCGATTAAAACGGTATTACGGGTGCTCAAACATTGGTAGCGAGCATTTTCATAGCCACAGTAAACAGGAACGCTTCTAACACCTTGATTTAGATATAATTGACCTGTAGCAACCAATATGCCGTTTAAGGTTGCAGGCATTTGGTCAATCAACAAGTTATCCGTAAACAAATTATCGCCTAATCGATGCGTAATCAACCAATGTCCCGTCAATAATTTGATATCGGGACTTTCTAAAGTATTAGAAACAACTTGAGAGAGTTGCTGAGCAGCTACAATGGTGCTAAAAGTGGTGTTAGTAAACAGTCTGTCCAGAAGATCGGGGCGGTTTGCAGGTAGTATGAGGTTACTCGACAAATCAACCATTTCTTTCGAAGAATGCTGGCTTAAAAGATACATGCTTAAGATTATTACTGACAAGCTCACACCCACCAGGATATTTCTGTGATTCATAAACATTAAGCCATTTTTTAATCAGTGATTATAGCGTGTTATGAAGTCTAACAAGTCAAACCCCTTTACTCAATAATATCTTAAAACTGATTTTATAAACATAAACCCAATTACCAATCATTTCTTTTACGCTATTCGAGATTAACCAATGATAGAACAACCCGATATTCAACTGGATGCCAGCGCTTATGATTTTGACCCGAGTTACGGCTATTCGCTCTCGCAATTACTTAGCATCGTCCCACCTCGACCGCCAGCAGGCTACCAAGAATTCTGGCACTCCTGCTATAAAGCAGCTTTAGCTATGCAGCCTCAATTGCAACTTTATCAAGTCGCAACAACCGATGACTGGCGTGTTTTCGAGATCAGCTATATTTCCACTGACCAACTCACTATTCGGGGTTGGTTATTATTGCCGACGAGACATGATGTCAAACGCGGCTTTATTGTCAGCCACGGTTATGGTGGACGCACCGCACCGGATCTCGGTTTGCCGTTCAAAGATGCCGCAATTTTGTTTCCGTGCTGCCGAGGCCTACCGATGAGCACCCAAACAGGGATTGCTTCCGATGCTTATGGTCATGTGTTACACGGCATAGAACATAAGGATAGCTATATTTTGAAAGGCTGTATTGAAGATATCTGGCTCGCAGTCAGCGCCCTGCTGAATTTTTTACCTCAACTCACAGGACACCTGGGTTATCTCGGCACCAGCTTTGGCGGCGGCATAGGCGCTTTGGCACTAGCCTTTGAACCACGTATTGCCAGGGCGCATCTCAATGTGCCTTCGTTTGGTCATCATAGTCTGCGCATGCGCTTGCCAACCTGGGGGAGTGCTCATAGTGTCCAGCAATATTATCTGAAACATAGAAAAGCTACGCTTAAAGTTCTTAAATTTTATGATGCCGCTATCGCCGCGCAGTTTTTGATCCAACCGACACACTGTGCTTGCGCGTTATTTGATCCTTGCGTTGCCCCCCCCGGTCAATTTGCAATTTATAACGCCATTCCAGGCCGCAAACAGCTTTATATCCTTCAAGCAGGTCACCACGATTATCCCGAACAAGCGCACCAACAAGCGGAACTTAACGCTGAATTACAAAGTTTTTTCGCACCGCTCTGCGGTTAGAACAACCTTGAGCCAAACCTAAAAACTCGATGTCAATTACTCGCCTGCTGCAACCGAAACTGCTCAAGTTGCTGCAAAGCCATTTGTTGATAAGAGACATTATCCAGTTTCGCCCATAGATTCATTACAAAATAGCCATAGGGCATCAACGGTCCCTGGTTAGAATATGGAATTTCGTAAAATGGCACACTACCATCTCGATGATGTCCGATATGATGCGAAAGACTGATAAAGCAATATTTGGTAATCCAGGAGTCGCAGACCCAGCCGTAACTATTACCGAAATCCCCCTCCTGCAAGCCCCAGTGTTGAATATAGTTCACCGCTTCGATAATTCGCACCGCGGCCAGCGCTTGATATAAAAACACCACCGCAGCAAGCCAGCCAAACCAGTAACCGCCAAGAATGACAATTGCCAGCTCAATTAACGCGCCATGGAGCATCTGATGTTTCAGGATTCGGAGATTTTTCCAATCCAAACCGTTAATATGCAAGCGTTCAAGTTCAGATTGCCAAACATAGCGGAGATGTCCTGGTGCCACTCGTTGCCAGTAATGCTGAAAACTTTCGCCCAACCTTGCACCCGCTATGTCGTCGGAACTATTTGGTTCTGCATGGTGACCACGTAGGTGGGTAATCGTAAAGTGCTCAAAACATAGGGTACACAACAATAACCGCCCGAGACTTTGTAACCAGACCTGAGGACGATGCAATAGTTCGTGCGCAACCACTCCGGCGGTGCTGGAACTAACTCCGAGGAGAAACCTGAGTACCAACAAATTGATGACCCCCGTCAACACTGCACTCGTTGAATCCCACGTCATCTGGCTGACATAAACAAACAACAAACCGATATTGACAAACTGCAGAAGTGCCAAGATAAACATAAGCCAATGGTACAGGCGATGTGACGTATCATCGTCAACTATTGGCTCCAGTGACTCTGGTTTAAATTTCGGCCCCTTCCAGTCGAGCAACAACACAATCCAAAATGGAATAGTCCAGGCCAAAGCAGCTAAGATAGTATGCGGTCCGGTGATTAATAAGCCGAAACTTGTTAAAGGAAATATAAAACACGCCAAATGGCTTAATATTATTATCATGAATTAATGCACTACCCCAAAATACCAGAACAACTAAAAGACTCTCGACTCATAGCGCATGCACGCTAATTGCGTTTTTTTAACCAGTATTGCGTCGCTAACGCCAGCGCAAACCTTAAACTTGCAGTCTCGAGGGATTTATAACCCCAATAAACACGCCGCCAGTGCCGCTGCATCTCTTCATTACCATGACCCATCAATACTGCATCCAAATAGCGCTGAATCACTTCTTTAGCAAGTGCCGCATGTCCCGAGGCAAGATTGTCAATGCTAATGTGTAGGTTGACGATAGCGGGATCAATCCCCCAATAGCGCAACGCCTGAGCCAAGCGCATATAGCTTCGCCCTAAACCGCTTAATTCAATCGCCATATTCAAGCCCAGCAATTCAGGCAGAAACGCATTCGGAAAGTGAGATATCGCCATCAAATAAATCGGGATATCAAAAGCGCTGTTCAGGAACCCAGAATGATTGGCAAATTTCCGAGTATGCACCGGCGGTAAATTCAGATCGACACTTTGGAGTAGCTGTGAATAAATAAACGGATGGTTTTGGTGAAGCATCCCGGCACCCACTTCATCCACATAAATTTTACGCAGCCCTGAGCCAAGCTCCTGAAGCAGAGCGACATTGGGTTGCCGAATATGTTGCAGCCAGCAGCCATCGGTCAGGATTGTCGGGGCAAACTGTTCGATCCCCCACAGATAAGTTGATTTGGATAATTTCGGTGGCAATTCCAAAGGCTGATGAGCTGCAACTTCGCGTTGATATAGATGCTGAATGAACTGCTCAAAAACTTCAGGTTGATAGTGCTTAAAGGGTAATTGATGCGTCCAACGCGACCAGCGTAATATTTGCTCAACGTGTTTTCTGGCGACTGGCAAAATTTCGGGATACAGTTCGCTGTTGACCAGCGTGTGGAACAAAGTTCGATGATCCGGTTTTTTATGCAAAGTAGCGGAGGAACAATGGGTCGGTGGCGATTCAGATTCAAGGTTGATCTTTGGCGTTGTTATGCTGGAATCTGCCAAATTTCCCAACCAAGCACGCAATACTGAAATTTCGTGCACGTCGAACACCCCAAACATTGGCCCGTTAAAATCAAATAACTTCAATAATCGACTGTTTAACGGATTATATTGATCGACCCAGTGAGATTGCCGTAAAGCTTCCAAAAATGCAGCACTTTCGAATGACGGCTCGTTAAACCAAGCGTCAAGCGATTTCCCGGCCAGTTCAATATTATGATGATGTCCGAATGCAATCTGCGCTTTTTGAGCGATAATTCGACTTAAGTGTTCCTCGGGCGAAACAATGTTATTCACTTGCCGAGTCAATTCATCAAAACTCGTTTTAAATTGATGTCGATACAACAGGATACCACTTTGGATACGTCGCCAACACGCTTGCGACTGATCTGCAAACTGGTCCAGATAATGCTGAATCAGGCTCTCAAACTCGGAAAGTTCAGCCGAGAGCATTCGCCGACGAATGACTGAAAAATCAAGGTCGCCCACATAATCATCAGGCACCTGCCATAAATCCGCCTGACAATACGCCCAAGTAAAGCCCAATAATTCCGGAAAAAATACCCGTGGAAATTGCGCCAACGACAATTGAAGCGCGGCAAATTCAAACATGCTCTCAGGTATTGCAGGAGATGCCGAGTAAGCGAGACTATGAACGGCAGGCAATCGAATTCCCTCGAGTAAAAGTGCAGCATCATAATGCTCTCGAACCGTGTGTTCAATAAATCTCAAATGGATCGCCATCAAAGCAATCGCCAAAGGTTCCTGACTGGTAGCCGCTTGAGAAACCGCGGGCAACCAACAAGCATCGGTCAACATCAGCGGTGAAATTCCCGTCAACCAACAACATCGTTGCGCTTTATCCAAAGTCGGCGCCACATAGAGTAAAGAAACTTTCTGAAGTTGCGCACTGAAATCGCCGAGCTGAAACGTGTCGATAAATTGATCGGCATACAATTCAGAAATAGACTGCAGACGGCGCTGCAAAAACCAATAGACTTCGGCCAGCGTTGCGGGATTTTCATGAATGTGCATTAAACGATAAAACAGTCGACGAGGCTTAAACGGCGCAGTTTGCGCTTTCGCGCACAGAGCCTCAGAAAATTCCGGTTTGAGCTTTGGGTCAAAAGGATGCGCTAGGTCAAACATTGAAAGGTTTTTGAATGACATAATCGTTAATCACCAATACGTCCAAGCCGCAGGTCAGAAAGACCGCAAGTGCATCCTCCAAGGAATGCACCAATGGTTTCCCCATCACGTTGAAACTTGTATTCAACAATACCGGCACATCGGTTAAGGTATGAAAGCTCTGCAACAGACTGTAAAATTTTGGATTCCAAGCTTGTTTGACCGACTGTACGCGCCCCGTTCCATCGACATGACAGACCGCCGCAATTTTCGAACGCATCGCTTCTCGAATGACCAGGGTTTTATCCATATATGGCGATTCCTGATAATTTTCAAAATAAACATCGCCGAATTCATGCAAAATCGACGGCGCAAACGGGCGAAACATTTCTCTGAATTTGATATTTTGATTGATCAAGTCCTGAGTCGCCGCTGAACGCGGATCGGCCAAAATCGAACGATTGCCGAGTGCGCGTGGACCATATTCGGCACGCCCCTGAATCCAGCCCACCAATTTGCCGTCAGCGAGCAATTGCGCAGTAATTTGCGTAACCCGTTCCGGGGCATGCTCAATGATCAGGGCGCGATTAAATTTAAGCAGACGCTCTATTGCACGGCCAGAAATTTCCGCACCGAGATACGGCGACAACAGACGCGGCGCCTGCCGTTGTTTCGGATGCGATTGATGCCATGCCAACCAAGCCGCGCCGAGCGCACAGCCATCATCGGCAGGGGCCGGGGGAATATGTACCTGCTTGAAAGCGGTACGTTCGGTAATTTGACCGTTGAAGGCAGAATTCAGGGCACAACCACCAGCCAAAGTCAGATAATCGCTTTGGGTCACTTGATACAAGTGATTTAATAATTGACTTAACTTTTCGGCGAAAAAATATTGGCCGGTATACGCTAAATCTGCCGAAGCCAAATTATCCTGCGCCGGCGTTTGCTTGAAACGCTCCATCTCATCGAGTGCTTCAAAAAAGGCTTTAGAGGGATGTTTACACTCGAAACCGGTTACATTGATAATCTTCGAGAATATGGCATACAGTTCGGGATCGAATTGACCATAAGCAGCCAATCCCATCACCTTCCATTCTTCACCTTGTAACCAATCAAAACCGCACAGTTCAGTTAGCCTCATATAGAACAGCCCCAGACTGCTCATCCTTAAACCTTTTGCCTCATACACCCTGCTCAATTCACCCTGCTGATAGCGAAAGAATGCCATTGCGCCTTGCTCACCATAAGAATCGATCACAGCGCAAGCCGCGTCTTCAAACGGACTGCTATAGCAGGCCATCGCAGCATGAGTCAGGTGGTGATCATAGTCTCTGAAATAAAGTCGGCAGTCAGGATAGTGTTCACGAATAATGCGCACCAAATTAATTCCGGCATCTTGCACACGGCTGCGTTGACTTGCCATCATGTGATGCAATTGATAGTTTTCAAGCGGCGCACGCAGACGCTTAATTCCGGTATGGAGCAACCCAGGCGCCGACAAGAACCCCAATCGGCCGACCACGGTTTCATACCACGGACGTTGTTTCCGCCAGTTAAACGCCAAAGTTATCGAGCTCGGTTCAGGACAATGTTCAGCTAATAATTTTGCAACATAAAATAATGGATCAGCCGCACAATGCAGCGCCCGCTTGTGTTGCAGATAACGTTCCGTCGCTTCGGCGAACAATACCGCGCCGGATTCATTCAGAATCGCAATGGCGGGATCGTGGTAAGTGACTGACAAGCCTATAAAGTAGTGATTCATCGCCTGAACCGAAAAATGGGTATATCTTTTAAATATATCGCAGATCGACCAGATTCAAAATGGTCGATAACAAAAAAGCAGTAGCGCTCTATTGGGAAGCGTCAGGAACAATTGTTTGGCACATAATATCGGAAGCGGAACCGCTGAAGATCTGATCCGTGAAGGAAAAAGGTTGAGAGAATTTTGGAGAGGTTTACTGAGAGCTGTGTTCCTGGCGATTCAATCGCCAGGAATAACGAGATCGTTTTTAAAACAAGAGTGAGCCCATAAAATTTTAGACTAATCAGCTACGTCTAAACGAACCGCTGTCGATCCACTTCTTGATTCTGTTTGAATCGCCAACCGGCGTGTAATGTCCCCAAGAGTCGAGTAACACAATGACCGTTGGACGATTATTGATCCAGGTTTGCATCACCAGACACTTGCCGGATTCATTAATGTAGCCAGTTTTAGAAACATCAATTTTCCAACTGCCGTTTTTGACCAGCGCGTTGGTATTATTGAACTTCAAGGTACGACGGCCGACTTGTTGCTCGTAGGTTTGAGTAGTGGTCATTTCACGGATCAATGGATAATCCGCTGCCGCTACGACCATTTTGGCCAAATCGCGCGCACTGGAAACATTAGCGGTGTTTAAACCGGTAGGATCAAGAAAATGGGTGTTTCTAAGCGCTAATTTACGCGCTTTAGCATTCATGGCTCTGACAAACGCGGGCTTCCCTCCCGGATAATGACGAGATAGCGCCGAAGCCGCTCGATTTTCCGAGGACATCAATGCCAGTCTTAACATTTCTTCAACCGATAGATCGGTGCCAACCGGAAGTCTTGAGTGACTATTGCGCAAGGTGTCAACATCTTCATCTGCAATTTCGATTTGATCGCTCAAATCCGGATTGGAATCGAGCAACACCATAGCAGTCATGAGTTTAGTAATTGATGCGATTGGCAAACGCTCATGAGATTTTTTTTCGTACAGAATAGCCCCGGTAGGTTTATCCATTACAATCGCAGCCGATGATTCCAGATGCAGATTCGGGTTTTCTGCGAAAGCATTACTTAATATCGAAAATAAAATAAAGCCTAATAATAAATGCGAGTGACGTAAGGTATTCATAAGCTAAACTTCTAAGATTGGTATATTCAACTTGTTAATTGGTAAGATATAGTTATACATAATGTTTTATTTACGTATTTGGGGTTGGAAAAGAAAAGCCTCTGCGATTTACATCGCCAAACTCAGTCCCAACCTCATAATTAACAATTATGAGCAATACTAATATCTGTTAGGTCAGAAGATTATTTAACAGTAATGTAAGTTTTGCACTTTGTCTGCTTTGTTGCAGACGATAAGTCGTAACAATGCTTTTAAGTTCCTGTAAAGCCTGTTCAAAAACATCATTCACAATTAAATAATCAAATTCTTGATAGTGATTCATCTCCAAAATAGCATCGCGCATGCGACGGTTAATGATGTCTTGACTATCCTGTCCCCGCGAGGTTAAACGCTGCTCTAAAACCGAAATTGACGGCGGTAGAATAAAAATAGCGACGCTTTCTGGTAAGAGTTGTTTTATTTGCTGCGCCCCCTGCCAATCAATCTCCAAGATGACATCCATGCCTTTGACAAGGTATTCTTTAACTTTAGCTTCGGACGTTCCGTAAAAGTTATCAAAAACTTGTGCATATTCAAGAAAATCCTGTTGTTCGATCATTGCAGTAAATTCTGCAACAGAAATAAAGAAATAATCCTGAGCATGCTTTTCACCAGGACGAATTGCACGAGTTGTATGTGAAATAGATACCATTAACTCATTCATTTCAGCGACCAATCTTTTTACTAAACTGGTTTTACCTGCGCCCGATGGCGCGGAAATGATAAACAATTTACCTGTGTTCATAATTGTAGTCGAATATTAATAGTTAATGTAGATTATTAAGTTTATTTTTTTACCTACTGTAATTTCAATCAAAATGTCATATTTGAAAAATTTACATAAAAATGGATTAGATTCTACCTTACAAAGTATTAATTGAAAATAAGCAAATCCAAAGTAGCTTGACACCTCTCTGCCTCTGTCTCTATCTGATTCAGGCCATCCAAATCAAAAAGCCGAAGCGATTTCAAGCTCTTATGTTGAACTGACTTCTCCTGCCATTTACTAAATATTTACCGTTACCTTGTCTTTCGAGGTGTTTTCGATTAAGGTTTAAGCTTTTATAACTAAACGTCAGATCAAATGCATGCTGATCAAACTAAGCGTTCGACGATGCTACGTTTATAATTTTACTCTCGAGAACATTAGCCAGCCATGAGCATTAAGTCAGATAAATGGATACGCCGTATGGCGCAAGAACACGAAATGATCAGTCCCTTTGAAGCCGGACAGGTAAGAGAATCGACCGAAGGTCGGGTAATCTCTTATGGAACATCCAGCTATGGCTACGATGTTCGCTGTTCCGACGAATTCAAGATTTTTACCAATATTAACTCAGCGATTGTCGACCCCAAGAATTTTGATGACCAAAGTTTTGTGGATATCAAAGCCAAGGTCTGCATTATCCCGCCAAATTCCTTTGCGCTAGCCAGAACGGTCGAGTATTTCAAAATTCCTCGCGATGTCCTGACGATTTGCTTGGGTAAATCGACTTACGCCCGTTGCGGCATTATTGTCAACGTAACGCCTTTAGAGCCTGAGTGGGAGGGTCACGTTACCCTTGAGTTTTCGAATACAACGCCGCTACCGGCAAAAATTTATGCCAACGAAGGCGTTGCGCAAATGTTGTTCTTCGGCGGCGACGAGATCTGTGAAACCTCTTATCGAGATCGCGGTGGCAAATACCAAGGACAAATCGGCGTTACACTCCCCAAAACCTGATCATTGCAAGCTTGAAGGTGCATTGAATATAACTGGCGGAAGTTGAATGAAATAACCTTTGTCCTGCAGATTTTTAAGCACTTTATTGCTATCTTCGCGGGCCAGTTTACGCTCGGGCGTCAATTCCAAGCTCATGACAAATTCCAAGGGTTTAACTGCGTCAATACAGGATTCTGGAAGATCACTAAAATCGTCTTTTTTAGTGAGATAGAGATAAAGCTCGGTTTTTTTTAAGCTTTTATAAATGAAACATTGCATGGCGTCTGTATATTAAATTAATGTGAGTAGTTGACAATTGTACCAAGATCATCAGGATTTCTTCATACATCTCCCGACAAAAACTTTAGTGCGCTATAAAACGAGCTATAGTTTTGTTTTTTATAAACAATTACGTAGCTACAGTTAAACATTTCAATTATATGACTCATTCATCTTCTGAAAATTTCTTCAAATCGGCGTGTATTTTCGAAGCTTCATTATTGTTGGTTGCTTTTGGTCTCGGGTGGATTGCCGATATCAACCCGTTCGGCGATCTACAATTTTCTGAAACAGCTATTCTTTATGGCGTCATTGGCACCCTACCACTGATCTTCTTGTTTCTGAGCATGCAGCATTTGAATTACCATTGCGTTGAAGTTGTCCGTAAACTCTTGATGGAAACCTTGGCCAGTCGCTTGCATACTTTACACTGGAGCGATCTCCTAATTTTGTCGGCAATCGCCGGCCTATCAGAGGAAGTTTTATTTCGCGGAGTCGTTCAACCTTGGTTAGAACAGGTTTGGGGACTGAATGCGGGTCTTTTGGTCAGTAGCATTCTATTTGGTTTGGTTCACGCCATTACCCCCTTATACGCAATACTTGCTGCGTTGGTGAGTATTTATCTCGGCTGGAGCCTGAGCTATGGCGAAACGCGTAACTTATTAACTCCGGTGGTAATTCACACACTCTATGATTTCTTTGCCTTTTTAATGATAATTCGAAGGGCGGATTCAACTCCGAAGTGCAATCCTAGTTGTCATGCGGCCTTCGGCAAAGATTCTGCAAAAAAGACTGAATGAGGTGTTTTATAGTTAAGGCTTTTCCGTGGTCGATGGTTAAGTTTTTTCATCACCTCCTCGACATCCTTATC
>CANNKG010000030.1 GCA_947505105.1 Methylococcaceae bacterium
GCTCGCCATAATGACGTGGAAATGTGGGAAAAAGATAACATTCCTTACACTGTTCGAAAAAAACGCCAAGCTTTTTTCAACAATATTGCAAGCCAAAAATCGGGAGTAAAATAACTGGGACAGAGGGACTTATTTCGACAGCCTAGATATACCCTGAGTTACGCCCCGTCTCCCTATACCGGTCCGGCTTCGATTGTGACCATGGACATGGGACGTAACAGCAATTTCACAACCCAGCTTCCTGCCGGAAGCGGCTATTACGCGGTGATTCAATCCAGAGACGCCAGCGGCTCCAGCCAATATTCCAACGTCGTATCGGCAAATATTAGCTCTTACCCAATCTCTGAAGAAGTATTTACCACCCGTCAACGAACCGTCATCCCGGACTCAACCCCGTGGGGCTGGGATACCGTTTTCCCCTATCAGATTTCAAGATTCCAGGACAACGGATACGGCACCTGGAAATTTGGCCCTGGCGTCAATACCAGCAAACAACTCAGCATCATGTCGCCAAGTTATAACGGCGCTTCGGTCACCAATACCGCCCGGCTCTTAAGTTTCTTTACCATCACCGACGTTCATATCGTCGATGAAGAAACACCTGCGCAAGCGATTTTTTCCGGCTATCTCGGAGGCAACTCTTCGGCCTATTCGCCGGTTATTCTATTGACGACGCAGGTGCTTGACGCCGCGGTCCAAACCATTAATGCCCTGCATAAGAAAAATCCATTCGATTTCGGCCTAGCGCTCGGCGATGCGATCAACAATGCGCAGTTTAATGAACTGAGATGGTATATCGATATCCTAGACGGTGGAACCATCAATCCTGATTCGGGTAATAAAGATGACCCGAGACCCGGCCCGCTCAATGATTATCAAGATCAGTTCAAAGCGGCCGGACTCGATAAAACCATCCCGTGGTATCAATCGCTCGGCAACCATGATCATTTTTGGATGGGTTCCTACCCGATCACCAATGAAAATATTCGCCAAGCTTATACCAACCCGAACCGAGAAATCCTCTTGATGGGCGATTTATTCGCAGATGGCGTAAATAGTCGAGTCGACTACATGGGCGCGATTGATGGCCGGACGCTTGACGGCAACATTATCGGCGTAGGCCCGGTCGGTAACTTTCCAGACGGGGCTCCGAAAGTGCTTGCTGCGGATCAAAATCGTCGTCCCCTTACCCGGAAAGAGTGGATGAATGAATTTTTTAATACAACCTCAAATCCAGTCGGTCACGGCTTCGCGCAGACCAATGTCGAGAAAGATTTTGCTTCGTATAGTTTCGAACCGAATCCTAACCTGCCGATTAAAGTTATCGTCCTTGACGATACTCAAGTAGACGAAAATTTCGACGAGCATGGCAACGGCTATTTGAATAATGAACGACTCTCTTGGCTGCTCAATGAGCTTGATAAGGGACAGGCAGAAAATAAACTAATGATCATCTCAGCGCACATCCCGATTGTGACGATTGGCTTCACGTCAGCGCAAGGCCCAAACTATTCGCCAGTATCGAGCAATACCTTGCTGTCTAAACTCAGCGCTTATCCGAACCTGATCCTGTGGGTCACCGGGCACCGGCATCGTAATGTCGTAACGCCAAGACCTTCGATTAATCCGGCCTATCAAGGACCACAATACGGTTTTTGGGAAGTCGAAACGGCTTCGTTACGCGATTTTCCTCAGCAGTTCCGTACTTTTGAGATTGTCCGCAATAGCGATAATAATATTTCAATCTTTATCAACGACGTCGATCCGGCAGTCAAAGAAGGCTCACTTGCCGCATTATCGCGCTCTTATGCAGTCGCTGCTCAGCAATTGTTTAAAGCTCAAACTGACTTGCTGCCATCCGGTGCCTATAACGCTGAACTGGTAAAACAATTAAGCAGCACCATGCAGGCTAAAATTCAGAATTTTGGAACACCTTTAATCAAACAGTAATTTGTCAGGAATAGCGGCGGGAATCATGAAAATACCTAAAACCCGCCGCATCCCCCCAAACTAGGCGTAAATTATGCGAAATTTTATTTTATATACGACGTTAGCATTGAGTGCCAATGCTTTGGCAATCGATAGCTACAACTCAACAACGGGTACCCTTCAAATGGACGGCGTTGTTGATAATGGCACGCAATACAATAATGTTACGGTCCAAATACCCAGTTATAACCTCATTAGTCAAGGCTCAAACGGCACATCTTATCTAACCCCTAGCAATTGCCAACGCTTCCTACTGCGCCCACCCCACCACTCAACGACATGACCTTGGTATTGGTCAGACACGGCGAGAAAGCACTGCAAACCACCGGTCCAAACGCTGGACAAGACATCGCAGAGAACGGCAATATGACAAGTATTGGTCAGATCCGGGCTCAATTGCTACCGGCACGTTTGAATAGTTTATTTGGTTGCCCGAATTACATCATCGCCCCGAATCCGGCAGGCTTAATTCAAGGCCACAATTATATAAGGCCAGCGGCACTGATAGAGCCAACTGCAACCACCTTAGATTTTCCATTATGGATGCCTTACGGTCTTTCAAACTCACAATGGCTCGCCAAGGATTTATTGACCGATCCGGTATTTGCGTCAAAAGCGCCAAATCAAGCGAATACCGCGTTCATCGCGTGGGAGCATGATAATATTGTACTGATGACCAACTACATCACCAACGCCAATCCAGGTGTTCCAATTATTGTCCCCGCAGGTATTACCAAGCCGGCCAATCCCGGCATTCCGGGCATGGTGATAGACTCCCCGAGTGAAAGCGTAACGCTTAACGGAACGGTCTACAATTGTCAGCCGTTACCGACCACTCCGTGGACAGATTGCGATTATGATTCCATTTGGGTGCTCAATATCCGCAATGGCAATCATGTCTGCTATGTCCATCTGTATGAAAATTTAAATAACCCGCAATATCAACAAACCTGTCAATGAGTGTCTAACTAACCAGCAATTCTCAACTTGAAGCCAAATAAAGGTGTCGGGAAGGGTTAAGCGAAAATGTCGGCAGCATGGATGCTGCCGTCAAGCCCTCAGGGATGGGTTTACGGCGTTCTTAGGTTAACCCTTCCCGACGCCAGACTGTCCAAATTGAGAATTGCTGCTAACTAACCGCCATCGACAAAAGCTACAAGACTTACATCAAGCCTTGTGGCGATGGGGTTAGACTGAAAACTCAAGCCATCGCGCCATTGATATTAATAACCTGCCCCGAAATATAAGCCGCATCTTCCGAGCACAGAAACGCTACCAATGCCGCCACCTCTTCAACGCGCCCGGCGCGTTGCATCGGGACCATTTTTTTAATCACTTCAGGACTAAACGCTTCCATAGTCAAACTGCTTTCAATAATGCCCGGCGCAACGGCATTTACGGTAATATTGCGTGACGCCAATTCTAAAGCCAGTGATTTGGTCGCTCCATGCAACGCCGATTTTGCCGCCGCATAGTTGACCTGCCCTCGATTTCCCATAACACCAGCGACCGACGACAAATTAATAATTCGTCCCCAACGCGTGCGGATCATCGGCATCAACAATGGTTGAGTGACATTGTAAAAACCGTTCAAAGAAACGTCGATAACTTCGGACCACTGCTCCTGACTCATTCCAGCGAGCGGACCATCCCGATGAATTCCGGCGTTATTAATCACGATCTGAATTGGCCCGGAAGCGAGAAGCTCCTGAAGCTCTAAATGCGTTGCTTGAACATTGGTAACATCAAATGCCACCGCCTCTGCCGACCCACCTGCTGCTTCGATACTCAGCACAATAGCTTTAGCTTTAGACAAGTGCATATTGCTATGGACAATGACATGGATACCATCCATTGCCAGACGATGACAGATTGCCGAACCAATTTCACCACTGCCGCCGGTCACAAGTGCTTTTTTTATCATAATGTATTAATCACCGTTGCTCTTGCTTCAAGTAATAATTGCCCACAACTATCGGTAACATTGAACTGATAGACCGCGCCATTTTTAATTTTTAATTCCGCATACGCTTCAATTACGAGTTTTTCTTTGACATCATCCAAATTATCAATATAAAAATGCGCTGCCCGCACTGCTGCCAAATAACCCGGCACCGCTATCCCCGTCAACAAGCCACCGTGAATCGCCATCACTTGCGCGCCATATTCAAGTAGATGCACCCCTGCCAATTGCCCTTCCATACGTAATGGATTGGCCGGGTTTTGATGGCTGAGCGTCGAGCACTTTATGGCGGTTTCAATCCAATATTCAACGGTATCAATCAAAACCATACTTCCGCTATGCGGAATAAGATGCTCAAATTGCTCTCTTGACAAGGAAGGGTTAACGCTCATCATCCCGCCAATAGTCGTAGAAATTAAACCAATTATAAGGTGCCATCAGTAGATATTTTTCGAGCAAATCAACATAACGCTGGGTCCATTCCTGAATGTCCTCTTGGCGCCGAGCCCGATTCAGAACAATTTGTTCGGCCAGTAATTCAAAATGAATTTCGTAACGATTACCTCCTAAATATAGACCAAAAAAGACAATTAATGGCACTTTTAAAGTTGCAGCAATCAGTATTGGTGCTACAGGTATTGCAACTTCCTGTCCAAGTAACCGGCACATGACTGTTTTTTCCGCCTCGCCGCCCGTAATACGATCACCCAACATGCCTACAGCATAGCCATTGGCAATAGCCTCTTTGACATCCAACAGACTATTGGCGCCGCCGGTCAATGGAATAATGGTTTCGGCGACTTTCGGATTCAGAGCATTCAACATCTGCATGATCATTGGGGTATGACCTTCATGCATTAGAATTTTAATCGGTAAGGGGCTTTTTTTTATCGCGTAGCTACGCAAGACTTCAAAACTACCAAGATGACTTCCGAGTAACATACAACCCATGCCATTCTTGGAAAATTTTATCGGCATATTTTCAGTCGGAAAGGTAATCTGTAATTGATCAAACTGGCCGGTAATTAGATAAATGCGATCTAGAATGGTCGATGCAAAGCTATGAATATGTTTAATGACTTCCAGAGGCGAGGCGGGTCGGTTAAAGACCTTGCTCAAATAAAGCTTTGATGCTCGCCGCTGATGTCTGGCAAACAAATAATAATAACCGCTAATCGGATATAACAGACCTCTGGCAAACGGACGCCCCAAGTTTAGCGCGATCCAACGAATCAAATCTAATGCCAGTGGACTACTATGTTCCTTAAGTCGCTGCCAATCGTTGGTCATGATTTTTCCGTAATCGAAAACACTCCGGTGACTAGTTTGTGTTCCGAAGTTTCACAATGAAATTTATAATGATCAGGTGAAATTTGAACAATACACACCCGAAAGGCTTGCTCAGGCCTTAAGGGTTGTAAAAACTTCACTTGAACGAAAGTTTTTATTTGAATCGAGGCGTGCCATTGCGCCATAAACCATCGGACGTAGTCCAGAATGACCGATCCGGGGACAATCGGATTGTTCGGAAAATGCCCCGCCAAGCTTGGATGATTGGCCGAAATAGTGAATTTAGCGGAAAATTTAGCCAAGATCACGTTCCCGAATCAATACATCTAAAGCGGTTTTATCAATTTTGCCCAGCGCATTACGTGGCAAATGCATAACCCGCATCACTTGCCGGGGAATAAAAACCGGATCGATGGATTTTCTGAGTTGCCCGATAATTACTTCTTTCGACAATTGGCTCACCACCACAACCGATAAACGTTCGCTCTGCATTTCAAAAAATACCCCGTCATCCACTCCATCAATGGCATTCAAACGCAAATTCAATTCCGCCAGCGAAGCTCGCTTACCGGCAATTTTAATCAAATCGGTCGAACGCCCCAGAATACGAAAACCTTGCTCGGCTTTAAGCTCGAAACAATCATCCAACATTATCGCCTGATTCAAATGTCCGCCCTGAACCCAAAACTGTCCAACCTGCTCCTGGAGCGTGATTCCCTCATAGTTTTGCCAGACTTCGGTGAACGCAGTTCTTCGACTGGCAAACGATTGGGTCTCGGTACTGCCGAACAATTCAAACAACGGCGCATGGAGCTTATTTTCAACGGCAATGGCTAATGCCTGTGCCATCGGCGCGGTTGACGACAAAATTTTAGCCACTGCGGGCCAATTGGTTTCACTTCTAATCAGGGCTTTTAAATGGATCGGCGTAGCAACCAAAATAGCACCGCCTTGAACTTCCTCTAAACTTCGATGTACATCTTCAGGATAAAATGGCCGACAGTTATGCAAGGTCAAACCTGAAAACAAGGGCCAAAAAAATGAAGTCTCTAAACCGTACATGTGTTGTGGCGGCACGGTTGAAACCAAGGTCAAATGTTTGTCGAGCAGATCCAATTGCGCTAATGCTAATTCGCTACCACGTTGAAATTCACTCAAGGTTTTAAAAATTGCTTTCGGTTCACCGGTGCTCCCCGAAGTAAACGAAATTGATATTGGCCTATTAACGTCAAGTGCAGGAAAAGCACGTTCGCTTAAACGTAGCTCTTGCATGGCCAGCCTTATTTGACCATAGTGATCATTAAACGCTTCGTCACTAAGCACATAACTGTGTGAGTAGTTGGCTAACAATTCCTCAATAATCAAGGGGGTCTGATTTGGCGGTAACAGCGATATTTGTCCCCGAAGCAGTACAGCTAGAAAAGCAACCATAAACAAATACCGGTCTTGACACAGATTTATCGCATAGTGTTGTTCCGGGAGTAACTCACTGATATAAAGCGCGTGCGCCAGTAATTCCCGTCGAGAGAACTGCCCATGGGTGGTAAGGCAAAAAGGTGCATCCAGATTTTCAACCAAATAATCTGGCAGTAAAATCCATTTTGAAGTCGAAGCGGTCAAAATTAGGTAATGTTAAAGAGTGGTTAGATTAAGTGGATTTCGTCAATTTGAACGTCCTATTACCCCAAATTTTTAGGATAAGCGTTCGCCGGGGATAAGGTTAAGTTGAATTGCCAGTCACAACGTTGTCAACCAAGCATTATAATTTTGTAAATTATACAATAATCTCGCACATCATGGCCTAAGGTTCAATCATCCATCTGGATTCATACGAAATCTGATGTTCTCAAAGTTGTCACTATAATTCCGGCAGACTGGTATTTTAACGTGTGTGGGATAAACTGGTTATTTAAAAATGAAAGCTTAATAACGACTTACAGTCCCGATGCAACTTTACAGCCGATCTTTAATGATTTTCAGACGCGACTTGCGCGTGATTGATAATAATGCCCTTAATGCCGCGCTCAGTCAGTCCGAACAGGTGATTCCCTGCTTCATTTTTGACCCGGCTCAAATAACCCCGCATCCTTATCAAAGCCAAAACGCCTTGCATTTTATGCTCCAGAGCCTTACCGATCTTGAACAGCAATTTAAAGTACTGAATACTCAATTAGAGTATTTTTATGGTTCACCCGAACAAGTTGTCCACGCTATCGCCGCTAAACACAGACTTGAGGCAGTCTATGTCAATCGTGATTACACGCCGTTCAGTCGGCGCCGAGACCATTCGTTACTGGAGCTTTGTACCCATTTAAATCTCGACTTTCACTATTTGGCTGATACCCTATTGACTGAGCCGGAACAAACTCTCAAAGCCGATGGTTCGGCGTACCAAGTATTCACCGCTTTTTATAATAAAGCGCAACTATTTCCAGTTGCACTAGCAAGCCCCTTATCCTTAGCCGATCATAGGTTTACAACGCTTGAACTTCCGGAATTTACCGCCCAACTCCCCCAATTTTCGGTGAATAAGGTATCCACAGCGCAACGAGGCGGCAGAACCGACGCTTTACAAATTTTAGATAATCTTGATCAATATACTCAATATTCGGAACAACGGGATTATCCAGGTCTCGCACAAACCACCCAACTCTCGCCGCATCTAAAATTCGGCACTTGTTCGGTCCGGGAAGTGTATTATGCAATCATTCAACAGCTCGGCCCTGATCATCCATTAATCAGACAACTCTATTGGCGGGATTTTTTTACCCACATTGGTTTTCATTTTCCTCAAGTTTTCGGCAAAGCGTTTCATGCGCAGTATAACGATTTGGAATGGGACAATAATCAGGAGCGCTTCGATGCCTGGACCAGCGGCAATACCGGATTTCCGATTGTCGATGCCGGCATGCGCGAACTCAACGCGACCGGTTTCATGCATAATCGAGTGCGCATGATTGTAGCTTCGTTTTTAGTGAAAGACTTGCATATTAGCTGGCGTTGGGGCGAACGTTACTTTGCGCAGCATTTGGTCGATTACGATCCAGCAGTCAACAACGGCAACTGGCAATGGGCCGCCTCTACGGGATGCGATGCTCAACCCTACTTTCGGATCTTTAATCCGTGGCTACAACAACAAAAGTTCGATCAAGCGTGTACTTATATTTATCGCTGGATTCCTGAACTTCAGCCCATCCCTCCGGCAATCATTCACCAATGGGATAAAAAACATCGTCCAGGGGATTATCCTCAACCAATCATTGACCATAGCCTCGAAAGTAAACGCGCCAAAGAACACTTTAAACGTTGCGCTCAGCAGCCAATTCCGACTTCTAACCACGAGTAACTTCAATCATGAAAAAGCTAACTTTCATTTTACTACTACTGTTAACCGGCTGCCTTGGCGTACCTGAAGGTATTAAAGTGGTCGACGGTTTTGAATTGTCCCGCTATCTCGGCAAATGGTACGAAATCGCAAGGCTCGACCATTCCTTTGAACGCGGCCTGGAACGCATCAGCGCCGAATACAGCATGAATCCGGATGGCAGCGTCAAAGTCATCAACAGCGGATTTAATACCGAAAGTGGCGAATTAGATCAGGCCGAGGGCAAGGCTTATTTCATCGACAGTCCCCAAAAAGGTAGTTTGAAAGTGTCCTTTTTTGGCCCATTTTATGGCAGCTATAATATTATCGAGCTCGACAAGAAACATTACACTTATGTGATGCTTACCGGCCCCAATCGAGATTATTTCTGGATTTTGTCACGTACACCCACCCTTCCCCAAGCCACTCTCGACCGACTGCTCGAAAAAGCAAAGCAACTGGGTTTTGCGACCGATCAGCTGATCTTCCCCAAGCAGAACCTTGCTGCTCAGCCACCGAAATAAACCGATGTCTATCTATCGCCTCTACAAACGCCAAACACTTGACCTATCGTTGGATGAAGCATGGCGGTTTTTTTCATCGCCCTATCATTTAAATGACATTACCCCTAAGTTTTTTAACGTCAACATCACTTCCCCGGTCTGTGAGGATATTTATGGCGGACTGCTGATCAGCTATAGCATGAAAGCCGTGTTTGGTATTCCGATGACCTGGGTATCCGAAATCAGTCAGTGCGATAAACCGCGCCGCTTTGTGTATCAACAAGCGGTTGGACCGTTTAAATTTTGGAGCCATGAAGTTGCCTTGAGTCAGGAAAACAATTTAGTCATTCTCGAAGATATTGTGTTTTATGCCATGCCACTGGGTTGGCTGGGCCAACTCATCAATAAATTCTTGATTGCCAAGAAACTCGAACAAATATTTTCCACCCGCTACGATTATCTGGAAGCGCGCTGGGGCGTTGAAGATCGTTCTGCTGATCAACAGAACTAATCATTCATAAACAAGCAGTTAAAATTAACCCCGGTTACTTTCAAGTGCATATAGATAAACAGCGCCTATTCATGGATAATAAGCGAAATATTTTTTTCTCTCATTAATACTGAATTCAATGAAACGAAAGTTAGAAGCTCTTATCGATCAAGCAGTTAAAACCCTTCAATCCGAAGCGGTGCTTGATGCTAGCTTAGCCCCTAAAATCCATATTGAGCGTACCCGCGAATCTTCTCATGGCGATTTTGCCAGTAACATCGCCATGATGCTTGCTAAAGCGGCCAACACTAATCCACGCGCGTTGGCTGAAAAAATTGTCGCCGCCTTGCCGGTTGATCGTAGCTTAATCAAAACCGAAATCGCAGGTCCCGGATTCATCAATTTCTTTATCGACCCTAACGCACAATTTCAAATTATTCAGGAAATTCACGAAGATCGTGAACTATTTGGTCAGAGTAAAATTGGCGCCGGCAAAAAAGTTCAAGTTGAGTTCGTCTCAGCCAATCCCACCGGACCGCTGCATGTCGGTCACGGTCGTGGCGCAGCTTACGGCTCGGCGATTGCCGATTTACTCAGCGCGGTAGGATTTAACGTCGAACGTGAATACTACGTCAACGATGCCGGTCGACAAATGGACATTTTGGCAACGAGCGTTTGGTTGCGCTATCTGGAAAGCTGCGGCGAACTGATTCCGTTTCCAGCGAACGCCTATCGCGGCGAATACGTGCGCGAAATCGCCGCCACGCTGCACACTGATCAAGGCGACCAGTATCGAAAAACCACTCAGCAAGTCTTTAGTGACATTCCACCTGATGAGCCTCAAGGCGGCGATAAAGATTTGCATATCGATGCCTTAATCGAACGCGCCAAATTATTGTTAGGCGCAAGCGCTTATCAAGCCGTCTTTCAGGCTGGCTTGGTGGCGATATTAAGCGATATTAAACAAGACTTAAGTGAATTTGGCGTTGATTTTCAACAGTGGTTCTCTGAACGTCAACTCATGAACGACGGTTCCATCCAAGAAGCCTTAAACCGCTTAGATGCGGCAGGTTATCTCTATGTTCAGGATGGCGCAACTTGGTTTGCCTCAAGCCGCCTTGGCGATGAAAAAGATCGAGTCGTCGTGCGTGAAAATGGCCAGACCACTTATTTTGCTTCTGATATTGCCTATCACATGCACAAACTGGATCGAGGCTTTGACCAGATTATCAACATCTGGGGCGCAGATCACCACGGCTACATTGCCCGAGTAAAAGCTGCCGTGCAGGCCTTAGGTGGAGACGTTGCCAAGCTCAATATTCTACTGGTGCAATTTGCGGTACTTTATCGCGGCGAAGAACGCGTGCAAATGTCGACACGCTCAGGCGAGTTTGTCACCTTACGGCAATTACGCGATGAAGTCGGTAAAGATGCCGCGCGTTTTTTCTATGTGATGCGCCGTTCCGAACAGCACATGGATTTCGATCTCAAATTAGCAACCTCGAAAACCAATGAAAACCCGGTATATTACGTGCAATACGCCTATGCGCGGATTTGCAGCGTGTTTCGCCAGCTGGATGAAAAAGGCTGGTCGTGGAATATTCAGCAAGGCATGGATAATCTGGCCTTGTTAACGGAATCCCATGAAATGAGTTTATTGACGACGCTGTCACGCTATCCTGAAACCATTGAGCGCGCCGCTTTACAGTACGAGCCGCATCAACTAATTCAGTATTTGCGCGAACTGGCAAACGAATTCCATGCTTACTACAATGCCCACCAATTTTTGATTGAAATTCCCGACATTCGCAATGCTCGCTTGAATTTAATTTACGCAATCAGACAAGTCTTGGCCAATGGCTTAAATTTGTTAAATATCAATACTCCGGAATCAATGTAATGGCTAGAGATTATAAAGACAGAGGTGCTTATACAGGGAGGCGAGATGTGGATAGACACCCTGGCAAGAAAACCGGACGTTGGATATTACTTGGAATATTAGTGATCGGCCTTGGCGGTTTCTTGGTTTATGTGCGGATGGATAAAAAAACCGATAAACCCGATGTTGAAAAAGTAGCTGTAATTCAGCCCGCACCAATCAAAGCGGTGCCTCAGAAAGTCACACCGGTTGAAAAAGTTGAAAAACCGGCGCCACCGATCGGCCCTAAATTTGATTTTTATACGATTTTACCTCAGGCAGAGGTCATTGTACCCGAACATGAGATTAAAACCCGGATCCGTGAAGAACTGACCGGCAAAACTCGCGCGACTCAGTATATTCTGCAAGCAGGCTCGTTCCGAGATGTCAAAGATGCTGAGAAATTAAAAGCAGATTTGGTCGTATTGGGGATCGTTTCTAAAATCGAAAAAGCAAAGGTCGGCGAAGTCATCTGGCATCGCGTCAAGTTGGGGCCTTATGAGCAACTCGCCAGTGTTGAAACCATCAAAACCCGCCTCAAGAAAAGCAATCTGGACGTAATGATTACCGAAATTCCAAAAGCAAAATCCGAATAACTGAATTAATGAGTACGTTGTACTGCAAATTGCGCTAACGAAATCAGCGCTTGCTTGTAAGGGGAATCCGGCAAAACAGCAAGCGCTTCAATCGCCTTATCAGCTTCTTCATTAGCACGTTCCTCGGTATAAATAATTGCCCGAGTGCGCAGCACCACTTGATAAACATCATTAAACACTTCACGGTTACCATGCTTAATCGCATTAATCAAAATCTGAGCTTCTTGTTCTGTACCTTGTTTTATGGCATAAATCAGTGGAAGCGTAGGCTTGCCTTCGGCTAGATCATCACCTAAATTCTTACCCAATTCTTCCTTGTTGGCTTTATAGTCAAGCGCGTCATCAATCAATTGAAAAGCAATGCCGAGATGTTGCCCATATTGAGCCACACCCTCTTCAACAGCAGGATCGCTATCAACAATTACCGCTGCCAAGCGAGCCGCCGCACTGAACAAGATTGCAGTTTTACGCGAAATCACTTCCAGATACTGGGCTTCAGTGGTTTCAGGATTATTACAATTCAATAGTTGCAATACCTCACCTTCAGCAATTGCGGTGGTGGTTTTGGACAAAATTTCCATGACCCGCATATTTTTAGTGCGGACCATCATTTCAAACGCACTCGAATACAGATAATCACCGACCAAAACACTAGCCGCGTTACCCCAGACCGCATTAGCAGACTCTTGGCCGCGTCGCAATTTCGACTCATCGACTACGTCATCATGGAGCAAAGTCGCCGTATGAATAAATTCGATCACCGCCGCCAATATTAAATGATTGTGCTCTGCCGCGCCCAAGGCTTTTGCAACAAGCAACAGCAACATTGGACGTAAACGCTTACCGCCATTGCTAATAATGTAATGACCAATCTGATTGATCAGCACCACATCAGAACTCAACTCGTTAAGTATCAATTGATCAACAGCTTTTGCCTCCTCAAGCGTAAGTTCCTTAATAACATTGAAATCTAACGAAGATAAAGGAGATGATTCTTGAGTAGCCATCATTATTTTGGGTTGTCTGTATTGGATAAAAAACATGAATTATAAGTGAATATCCAAAAAAATTGGCAAGTTAATTTTGTATTTTAATAATTTATCATTCCAAGTTGCCTAATTCGACTAGCGTCAATAGCTTGAGTATGATATTTTTAGTCCGATTAAATTCAAATGAAAGTTATTCACTTCGTTATTGACGATTATGTTTTTTATAGCTACAATCGTCTGTTCACTAAATAGATATTAATGCTTGATGGAGCTTACGCTGATGTATGCGGTAATTCAAACAGGTGGTAAACAGTACCGAGTCGAAGAAGGTACGACCTTAAAAATAGAAAAACTTGAGCTTGGAGCCGGTGACAGCGTAGAGTTCGATAAAGTACTGATGATTCAGTCTGGCGACTCTTCGAATATTGGCCAGCCATTTGTTAATGGCGCAAAAGTTACGGCTACAGTGTTGTCACAAGGCAGACACAAAAAAGTCAAAATTTTAAAATTCAGAAGACGTAAACACCATTTGAAACAAATGGGTCATCGTCAATATTACACAGAAGTCCAGATTACTGGCATTTCTGCTTAATCGTTTTAGGAGTAAACAATGGCTCATAAAAAAGCTGGCGGTAGTACCCGCAATGGACGCGACTCAAATGCGAAACGCTTAGGCGTTAAGAAATTTGGTGGCGAAACTGTCAAAGCTGGCAGCATTATCGTGCGTCAACGCGGTACGCGTTTTCATGCAGGTGACAATGTTGGCATTGGTAAAGATCATACCCTGTTTGCAACAATTGAAGGCAAAGTATTGTTTGCGACCAAAGGTCCAAGCAATCGCAAGTTTGTCAATATTGTAGCAGCGTAAGATACCTTATCAACCATCCTACGCGGCAGGATGAATCCAAAAGCCCCGCCATTTCTTGTCGGGGCTTTTTTTTATCCATCAGGATAGTGCGACAGAGGAAATAATCATGCGATTTGTTGATGAAGCAGAAATAAAAGTAGAGGCCGGCGATGGCGGGAACGGGATTATCACGTTTCGCCGCGAAAAATACATTCCAAAAGGCGGCCCCGACGGCGGCGACGGCGGCGATGGCGGCTGCGTTTATTTAATCGCAACCGAAAACGTCAACACCTTGGTCGATTTTAGATATCACTCAACATTTCGCGCTGAACGCGGACACAATGGCTCCCGCAATAATAGCAAAGGCAGACAGGGCGAAGATTACTACATCTCAGTCCCACCAGGGACTTTGGTGTACGACGCCGAAACCGACGAAATTATCGGCGACTTAACACTTGCCGGCCAAACCTTGCTGGTCGCCCAAGGCGGCTTTCATGGCATGGGCAACACCCGCTTTAAAAGCAGCATCAACCGGACCCCAATGAAAGCCACCAAAGGCTCTCCGGGCGAACATCGCACCTTAAAACTCGAACTCACCTTAATTGCCGATGTTGGCTTACTAGGACTACCTAACGCAGGCAAATCCAGCCTGATTCGCGCAGTTTCCGCCGCCCGCCCCAAAGTTGCCGACTATCCATTTACAACACTCCATCCAAATTTAGGCGTTGTTCGCGTTGACGATCTGCGTAGTTTCGTAATGGCCGATATTCCAGGCATCATTGAAGGCGCCGCCGACGGTGCTGGCCTAGGCCTACAATTCTTAAAACACTTATCCCGCACCAGCTTGTTATTACATTTGGTCGATGTAGAACCTTATGAGAATTCAGAACCTCCAGCCGATTCAGCCCGCAAAATCATTCACGAACTGGAAGAATGGGGAGAAGAGTTACTTGAGAAACCTCGCTGGCTAGTGTTAAACAAAATCGACCGCCTTTATGAAGATGAAGCGGATGCCCATTGCCAGACTATTATTGAAGAACTCGACTGGGATGGCCCGGTCTTTAAAATATCCGCCATTAGCGGCGAAGGCACTCAAGCCTTAATTTTTGCGATTATGAATTTTCTCGAAGAATCCAGGCAGAACGAAAGTGAGCAGAGCAAATTTTAGCAATACCAAACGCGTTGTCGTAAAAATCGGCAGTTCATTACTTACTGCCGGTGGACAAGGTCTTAACAAACCAGCCATTGCCTCTTGGGTTGCCCAAATGGCTGATTTAAGAAAGCAAGGCATGGAGGTTATCCTGGTATCCTCGGGATCTGTTGCCGAAGGCATGTGCCGTCTTGGCTGGAAAACCCGCCCCAAAGCCTTACACGAACTCCAGGCCGCCGCATCTATCGGCCAAATGGGTCTTGTACGAGTTTTCGAAAACTATTTTCAAGAACATGGCCTACTCGCCGCCCAAGTACTTTTAACCCACGACGACCTTTCCAATCGCCAACGCTATCTCAATGCTCGCAGCACGCTTTTAACGCTGTTAAAACTGGGCGTGATTCCGGTCATTAACGAAAACGACGCCGTTGCAACCGAAGAAATTCGCCTCGGCGATAATGATACGCTTGCAGCATTGGTAACCAACTTGGTTGAATCCGAATTATTATTACTTCTGACCGATCAAACCGGGCTATTTACCTGCGACCCAAGCATTAACGCAGACGCAGAGCTTATTTCAGAAGCTAACGCTAATGACACCATGCTTGACGAAGTCGCCGGCGAAAGCAGAAGCGGCCTGGGACGCGGCGGCATGTATACCAAAGTTCGCGCAGCAAGACTCGCTGCTCGCTCAGGAGCTGCAACCATTATTGCCGCCGGGAGAGAGAACAACATCATCACCGCCATTCTCTCAGGCGAGCCTTTAGGAACCTATTTAGTTCCCGACATTGATCCATTAGTTGCCAGAAAACGCTGGCTCGCCGGGCAATTGCAAATTAAAGGCAAGCTGGTGCTAGATCATGGTGCCGTTGGCGTCCTACAACGCGCAGGCAAAAGTTTACTGGCAGTCGGCGTCAAAAAGATCGAAGGACAATTTGAACGCGGCGAATTAGTATCCTGCTTCAGCGAAGAAGGTATTGAAATTGCGCGTGGCTTGATAAATTACGGCAGCAAAGAAACCCAACTACTGCTCGGCAAACCCAGTTCCGAATTTGAAGCGATTTTAGGTTACGCGGATGATGCAGAACTCATCCATCGGGACAACATGGTCTTAATTTGAAGACAACCTAAGTTATCAGCACCAATAAAAAAGGCCGCATCAGCGGCCTTATTTGCTAGACATCAAGTAAAATTATACACCTGAAGCTAAAGCACGAATTCTGGCATTCAAACGACTCTTGCCGCGCGCAGCTTTATTCTTGTGAATAATGCCTTTATTGACCGCTGAATCTAAAACGGGCTCAGCAACTTTAAATGCCGCTTGAGCTTTTGCAAGATCGCCCGCTTTAACCGCGGCGAGTACTTTTTTTACAAAAGTACGTAAGTTGCTACGTTGTCCTGCATTGCGAACACGACTTTTCTCTGCTTGACGTGCTCTCTTTTTAGCTTGTGGGGAATTAGCCATGTTATCAATACTGCTCTGAAGTTATTATAAACCCTGTATTATCTTCAGATTTACCGATATTGTCAATAACAACACACAGGAAATCTATCAGTTGAGTAAGCAATTAATTAAATCTACCGCCATCGTTGGCAGCATGACTCTGCTTTCACGCCTCTTAGGCTTTGTACGCGATATGCTGCTAGCGCGGATTTTCGGCGTTGATGCCAGCACCGACGCATTTTACATCGCCTTCAAAATTCCGAATTTTCTGCGCCGACTATTTGCTGAAGGTGCTTTTGCGCAGGCATTTATTCCCGTGCTGTCAGATTATAAGCAACGCCAGAGCAAATCAGCGCTTAAATTGCTGATCGACGAAACCGGTGGAACCTTAGCGCTTTACATGATGCTGACCAGCATTATCGGAATGCTGGCTGCACCCTGGTTAATTTCTGTTTTCGCCCCCGGATTTCATTGGGAGAGCGGTCAACATGAATTAGCCACAGAAATCCTCAAAATCACCCTGCCCTATTTATTTTTTATTTTCTCGGTAGCTTTCGCCGGGAGCATTTTAAATCTGCACGGTAAATTCGCGACGCCGGCCATTACTCCGATTATTTTGAATATTTGCATGATCGCCGCCGCAATCTGGCTGGCACCGTTACTTCCTCAACCAGTGGTCGCACTGGCATGGGGCGTGCTTGCTGCGGGTATACTTCAATTGGCGGTACAATTCCCCGCATTAATGAGTTTACGGTTATTGCCCCGCCTTCGAAACGGTTTTAAAAATAACGATGTCAAACGCATTATTGCGATGATGTTGCCTGCAATATTTGGCGCGTCCGTCAGTCAGATCAATTTATTGCTCGATTCGGTTATGGCATCTTTTCTGAAATCGGGCAGCGTCTCCTGGTTATATTATTCAGATCGGCTCGTTGAATTTCCGCTCGGCATTATCGGAATCGCGATTGCGACCGTTATTTTGCCAAACCTTGCCAAAAGTCATAGCCAGAATGATGCCGAGCGATTTTCCAAAACGCTCGACTGGGGCTTACGCTGGGTCATGCTGATCGGCTTGCCGACCAGCACAGGCCTTATGGTTTTATCGAGACCGATTCTGTCCTGCATCTTTGAATATGGCGAATTTACCGCTCAGGATGTACTCTTCTCCAGTCAAAGCCTCATGGCCTATTCAGTCGGCTTAAGCGGCTTTATGTTAATTAAAATCTTGACCCCCGGCTTCACCGCGCGACACGATATGCGAACGCCGGTAAAATTCGGTATTTATGCGCTGATCATCCATATAATTCTCAGTATTATCTTAATGTTTCCATTGGCCCACGCCGGATTAGCCCTCGCAACATCGATATCCGCCTTATTCAACGGTGCACTATTATTACAACATCTACTCAAAAGCAACATTTATCGCCCGGAACCCGGCTGGAGACGGTTCAGCCTAAAACTATTGAGCGCCAACGGAACAATGGCGACCGCGCTTTACCTTAATCTTCATACCGAGCAATGGCACATCTGGTCCGGCAGCGAAAAAGCGTTAATGCTAAGCCTAATGATCAGTTTAGGCGGAGCCTTATATTTCCTCATATTATTTTTAATCGGCATACGCCCTCGCTATTTCCTAGGAGAGTAAACTAAAAAATCCGATTGAATTTGTCAGTCCCGACATGTAGTTAATGGTAGAATTAATCATTTTGAGTTTCAGCGTACCCATGCGTTTAATTAGAGGGCTAACCCATTTAGAAACTTTGCAAAACGGCTGTGTACTCACAATCGGTAATTTTGATGGCGTTCATTTAGGCCATCAAGCCATTATTCATAAATTAGCGCAACAGGCTGCCAATTTACAGTTACCGGTCGTGGTGATGATCTTCGAACCACAACCGATGGAATATTTTTTACAAAACAACGCACCATCGCGCTTGATGCGCTTACGTGAAAAAGTCCTCCAATTTAGTGCGCTGCCGGTTGATTATTTACTGATTAGCAAATTCAACAAACATTTTGCAAATCTGGAAGCGGAAGCCTTTATCGACAACGTACTACTTGCCAAATTGAATGTCAAACATCTGGTCATTGGCGATGATTTTCATTTCGGCAAAGCGCGTCGTGGTAATTTCGCCTTACTAAAAGAAAGCGGCATGAGAGCCGGATTCAGCGTTGAGAATACGCAAACACATTTGCTGGGTGATGTCCGCATCAGTAGTACCGCGATTCGTGATGCCTTGGGCGATGGCAATTTGGCGCTTGCCGAAAAACTGCTTGGACGATCTTATGCCATCTACGGACGAATAGAACATGGGGAGAAGCTTGGACGTACCATCGGCTTTCCGACCGCCAATATCCGATTATTTCGGAAGAACACTCCCATTCAAGGTGTGTTTGCAGTTGAAATGACCGGTATCGGCAATTCTGCGCTGCGTGGCGTGGCAAATGTTGGCACTCGTCCAACCTGCGCAACCGCTCATCGAGTCGTTCTTGAAACGCATTTATTTAATTTTGATAAAGAAATATATGGCCAACCCGTGGTGGTTAGGTTTATGAAAAAGCTCCGCGACGAGCAACGTTTTCCGTCGCTGGATGCCCTCAAAACCCAAATTGCCTTGGATATTGAAACCGCTCAACAATTTTTTGCTGATTTACCTTGAAGATGACGATGGACTACAAGCACACACTTAATCTCCCAAATACGCAATTCGCCATGAAGGCCAATCTGGCCCAACGCGAACCGGAACGCTTAAAACACTGGACGCAACTGGAGCTGTATCAAAAAATCCGTGACGTCAGCGAGGGCCGCCCCAAATTTATACTTCACGATGGCCCTCCTTATGCCAACGGCTCGATTCATATCGGACACGCAGTTAATAAAATCCTCAAGGACATTATCGTTAAATCCAAAACTCTGAGCGGCTTTGATGCCCCCTATGTGCCGGGTTGGGACTGTCATGGCCTGCCGATTGAGTTACAGGTTGAAAAAAAGATCGGTAAGGCGGGTGTCAAAGTCTCAGCGGCAGATTTTCGTAAAGCCTGCCGCGAATACGCTCAAAAACAGGTCGGCATTCAAAAAAGCGAATTCATCCGACTTGGCGTTCTCGGCGACTGGGAAAATCCCTATCTCACCATGAATTACCTCGTCGAAGCCGATATTGTCAGAGCACTCGGTAAAATAAGTAGTCGCGGCCATTTGACCCAAGGTTCCAAACCGGTTCACTGGTGTACTGATTGCGGCTCGGCGCTCGCCGAGGCTGAAGTCGAATATGAAGATAAACGTTCACCTGCGATTGACGTTCGATTTGAAGTCATCGACGAACAGGCTTTTCTAGCAAATTGCCACCACTCGCCCGAGCAATATGGCGAAGGTCCTTTGTCTGTCGTTATTTGGACGACCACGCCGTGGACTTTACCGGCCAATCAGGGCGTTGCCTTGAATGCCAATCTCGATTATGCGATTGTACAATGCAGCTCTAATGATCAAAAAGAGCGCTTGGTTATTGCCGAAGCCTTGCTCAAAGATACCATGCTGCGTTATGGCATTGACGATTACCATGTGATTGCCTATTGCCCTGGCTCAGCCCTGGAACACCAGAAATTGCAACATCCATTCTATGATCGTCAGGTACCGATCATTCTCGGCGACCATGTAACTACCGATGCCGGTACTGGCGCCGTACATACCGCACCCGGCCACGGTCAGGATGACTATATAGTCGGTCAACAATACGGCCTGCCCGTTGATTGCCCGGTCGGCGACAATGGGGTATTTTTACCCAATACTGAGTTGTTTGCCGGCGAACATGTGTTCAACGCCAACGACCATGTCGTCGAGGTGTTACAACAACGCGGCAAACTCGTGCATAATCAGGCGCTACTGCATAGCTATCCACATTGCTGGCGACATAAAACCCCTATTATCTTCCGCGCGACCCCGCAATGGTTCATTGCTATGGATAAAGAACAGTTGCGCGAGCAAGCATTAACCGAAATCAAAGCGGTGCAATGGATTCCTGACTGGGGCCAAGCTCGCATCGAAAGCATGATCCAAGGCCGCCCGGATTGGTGCGTATCGAGACAACGGACTTGGGGTGTTCCGATCACGCTGTTTGTCAATAAACAAAGCGGTGCGTTGCACCCTAAGACCGACACGCTGATTGAAACCATCGCGCAACGCATCGAACAAGAAGGTATAGAAGCTTGGTTTGCATTGGATCCAAAAGAATTGCTCGGCGCTGAAGCCGAGCAGTACCAAAAAATCCCCGATACCCTGGATGTTTGGTTTGATTCGGGCGTCACCCATACCGCCGTATTATGTCGCCGAGAACAGCTGAGCTTTCCTGCCGATTTGTACTTAGAAGGCTCTGACCAACATCGAGGTTGGTTCCAGTCTTCATTATTGACCTCAATCGCGATGACCTCTAAAGCGCCCTATAAAGCAGTGTTAACACATGGCTTTACCGTGGACGCCGAAGGAAAAAAAATGTCCAAATCCAAGGGCAATGTCGTCGCACCACAAACCGTAATGAATGCCTTAGGCGCCGACGTGTTGCGCCTCTGGGTAGCCGCGACCGATTACCGGGGTGAAATGTCGGTTTCCGATGAAATTCTGAACCGGACCGCCGACAGCTATCGACGCATCAGAAATACTGCGCGTTTTCTATTATCAAATCTTGAAGGATTCGATCCAGCGCAGCATTGCGTTAAAACAGAAAATTTGCTGGCATTAGATCGTTGGGTTGTAGACCGCGCCTTTACATTGCAAAAAGAAATCGAAGCCCATTATGAAAGCTATCAGTTTCAATTGATTACCCAAAAAATACTGAACTTCTGCTCACTAGACCTCGGCAGCTTTTATCTGGATATCATCAAGGATAGACAATATACCGTCAAAACTGATGCCCTCGCCCGGCGTTCAGCACAAACAGCGATGTATCATGTTATCGAAGCCTTGGTTAGATGGCTTGCACCGATCACCAGCTATACCGCCGATGAAATTTGGCAAGCCATCCCAGGCGAACATAGTGCCTCAGTCTTTCTTGAGACTTGGTACACAGAGCTCGCGGAACTTGCCGATCATGAAATACTGGGGCGTGAATTCTGGAAGACGCTGATGACTGTTCGCAGCGCGGTCGGGAAAGAGCTCGAACAACAACGCGCCAAGGGTAACCTCGGCTCGTCGTTAAATGCCGAAGTGGAACTCTATTGCGATGCCGAACTCTACGCTCAACTGCAACAGATCGAGCCGGAACTGCACTTTATTTTCATTACCTCCAAGGTTACCTTAGCAAAAACGCAAGATCGACCAGATGCAGCCGTAACTTCTGAGATAGAGGGATTGAGTATTAAAATTAATGTTTCAACACATACCAAATGCGTGCGCTGCTGGCATCAACGAGAAGATGTCGGGAGTCATCCAGACCATCCTGAACTCTGCGGTCGCTGCATCGAAAATGTCGAAGGCGACGGCGAAACTCGTCAGTTTGCCTGAGGACCTATATGTTGAAATGGTTATGGTTATCCCTGCTCGTATTGGTGCTCGATCAAGTCAGCAAAATCGCGGTTTCACATTCAATGGCGCTGTTTGAATCGATTCCCATTATGCCGTCATTCAACCTGACCCATGTGCATAACCAAGGTGCAGCCTTCAGCTTTTTAAGTAAAGCAGGAGGCTGGCAACGTTGGTTCTTTGCAGGACTTGCGACGATAATCAGCATCGGTCTGACTATCTGGCTGGCGCGCCTAAAAAGCCATGAACGCCTACTCGCAACAGCGCTAGCCCTGATTTTAGGTGGTGCGATCGGCAACCTGATTGACCGCTTACTCTATGGCTATGTGATCGATTTTCTCGATGTCTACTATCAAGACTGGCATTGGCCAGCCTTTAATATTGCCGATTCAGCCATTACCCTTGGAGTAGGCTTAATGCTGCTGGAATCGTTTAGTAACCAAGAGAAAGCTGATTAATAACCAAACAGACAATTCCAAGCAAGGTTGAGGAGTAATCAGGAGCGCTTGCGTTGGTTGGCGGTTAGGCCTGATGAGGTCGGGCTTTCTTACGCAGCGCCAACCTAAAAAATGTCCAATATACGAGATGAGTCGGTTGGGTTGAGCGACTACCTAATGATCTTTACCGTCAGATAGGGTACTCGGCTCTCAACCCATAAACACTTACCGCTCCAGAAAATTCCGCAGCAAATCATGCCCATGTTCGGTCAAAATCGACTCGGGATGAAATTGCACGCCTTCGATATCAAGGGTTTTATGTCTGACCCCCATGATTTCATCCATCTTGCCAGCTTGGTCCTGAGTCCAGGCGGTGACTTCCAAACAATCGGGCAAGGTTTCCTGAGCAATAACCAAGGAATGATAGCGCGTTGCGGTAAACGGATTATTCAAGCCCTTGAATACGCCGATATTATGATGGAATACTTGGGAGGTTTTGCCATGCATGATGCTTTTGGCGTGAATAATGTCGCCGCCGAAAGCGTAGCCGATGCTTTGATGACCCAAGCAAACGCCTAAAATCGGAATTTGGCCCGCAAATCTTTTGATCGCATCGACCGAAACCCCTGCTTCTTTTGGGGTACAAGGACCCGGTGAAATTACAATTTTATCGGGTGTCAAGGCGGCGATGTCATCGAGCGTCACTTGATCGTTGCGCACAACCGTGACCTTGGCGCCGAGTTCGCCGAAATACTGCACCAGATTGTAGGTGAACGAATCATAGTTATCGATCATGACTACATTAATTAAACTCATGCCTGTTCTCCTTCCAATCCTGCTTCGGCCATGCTGACGGCGCGGAAGATGGCTCGACCTTTATTCATGGTTTCATCCCATTCGCTTTGCGGCACGGAATCGTACACAATACCCGCCCCGGCCTGGATGTATAAGGTTTGATCCTTAATGACTGCAGTTCTGATCGCAATCGCGGTATCGAGGTTACCCGCCCAAGAGATATAACCAACTGCCCCGGAATATACCCCGCGTTTGACCGGCTCCAATTCATTGATAATTTCCATCGCCCGAATCTTTGGCGCGCCACTGACGGTTCCGGCAGGAAAAGTCGCCGCTAGTACGTCGAAAGCATTTTTACCGGCTTGCAGGTGTCCCGTTACATTCGACACGATATGCATGACATGCGAGTAACGTTCGACGATCATTTTGTCAGTCAGTTTAACTGAACCGATTTCAGCAACGCGTCCGGTATCGTTGCGGCCTAAGTCAATTAACATCAAGTGTTCGGCAATTTCTTTCGGATCGGCAAGTAATTCCTGCTCCAATGCCAAGTCCTGTTCGGGAGTCAGTCCCCGACGACGGGTGCCAGCAATCGGTCTGACCGTGACCGTATTATCTTCAAGGCGCACCAGAATTTCAGGTGAGGAACCGACGATATGGAAATCATCGAGGTTAAGGAAAAACATATACGGCGAAGGATTCAGACAACGCAAGGCGCGATACAAATTTAACGGCGCGGCGGTATACGGAATCGCCATGCGCTGCGACAACACGACCTGCATAATGTCGCCATCGGTAATGTATTCTTTAGCTTTTAGAACCGCATCCTGATACCCTTGCTCAGTAAAACCCGATACAAAATCGGCTTCCTCGACCTGTTTGGGTTTAATTTGGTTTTTGGCTTTGACTTGTAATTCACGCAGATTTTTTGCCAGGGTATCAAGCCTAGCCACAGCCTGTTCATACGCCTGCACTTGAGCTGGGTCAGCGTGCGTCAACAGCAACATTTTGCCGGACAGATTATCAAACACCAGCATTTCTTCCGAAACCATCAACAGGATGTCCGGACAACCTAAAGGGTCTGGTTTATCACGAGCTTTCAGGCGCGGTTCGATATATTCAATGGTTTCATAGCCGAAATAGCCGACTAGACCGCCGCTAAAGCGCGGCAATCCTGGAATTTCAGGCACCCGATACCGCTGCTTGAATGCTTCGATCCACTGCAATGGGTTAGTGTGGCTCAAGGTTTCTTGCACGACACCGTTATGCAGTACCGAAATGTCATTCTCGACGATTTTAACCAGGGTTTTACAGGGCAAACCTATAATTGAATAGCGCCCCCACTGCTCGCCGCCATGTACCGATTCAAACAAGTAGGAATAAGGGCCGTCGGCCAATTTGAGATAGGCGCTCAGCGGTGTATCTAAATCGGCCAGAATTTCGCGACTGATCGGAATGCGGTTGAAGTTTTGTTGGGCGTAATGCTCGAATTGTTCAGGGGTCATGGATTAATCGAAAAGGAAAATTGCCTAGTTAACCTGAGTTAACTATCTCTAAAGCTAAGATAGCGTATGGGTTAATCATTAAAATGTTTTATTAAAAACGTCCAAAAAAGAAAGCTTTATAAAGCGAAAGAGCGGTTTCTGCTGATTGCTTCATTACAAGTCTTCAATAGATAAGCCGGTTTATTTGGAAATTTTTGCTAACATACGTCCACCGATTTCTTCGCCGTCATGAAAAGCAAAGACAAAATCAGCCCAGCCGTCACGTTGTAAAACTTTGTGCGAACCTGTTTGCCGTTTTACCACTCAACCGATTGCCAGTAAAGCCGTTAAAACCCGTTTAGCTTTAAGACTTGGAAAATGCGTCATGCAGCAAACAACAGCTCAAGCTCAGGTAACATTTCGCCGTGATTGAGCCGGTCAGCGAGGATTCGCAACTCCAGCGCTTCAACTTTGGCCAGCGCTTGTTGTTGAGATTCTCCGTAAACCATAGCGCCGGAAAGTTCAGCAATTTCAGCAATCCACCGACCATCATCTTCTTGCTCAAGATCAATGAAAAATTTATTAACCTGCATAAGTGTTTACCAGTAGCACAGTTAAATTAGCTTAAGATGGCTTAACGAAAATGTAGCATCGCTTCGCGACTGATTCGAAAAGCCACCTCAGTTGAACCTACGATTTAAGAGGCTTTCGCCAATTCCGCACGCATTTCGTCAATGATTTGCTTGTAATCCGGTTTACCGAAAATTGCGGAACCTGCGACGAAAGTATCAGCGCCAGCTTCTTTAATTGCACGAATGTTGTCGCCTTTTACACCGCCGTCGATTTCCAAGCGAATGTTACGGCCACTCGCATCGATTCTTTTTCTAACTTCGCGCAATTTATCCAGCGCAGACGGAATGAATGATTGACCACCAAAGCCTGGGTTAACCGACATCAATAAAATCATGTCGAGTTTATCCATAACATAATCCAGATGGCTTAGCGGCGTACCCGGATTAAATACTAAACCGGCTTGGCAACCGCAATCTTTAATTAATTGCAAAGTACGGTCGATATGCACCGAACCTTCCGGGTGAAAGGTAATAATGTTGGCACCGGCTTTAGCGAAATCAGGAATAATACGATCAACCGGTTCGATCATCAAATGCACGTCAATCGGAGCAGTAACGCCGTGTTTTCTTAATGCTTCACATACCAAGGGTCCTATCGTCAGATTAGGCACAAAATGGTTGTCCATGACATCAAAATGTACAATATCCGCGCCAGCGGCTAAGACGTTATCGACTTCTTCCCCTAATTTTGCAAAGTTGGCTGAAAGAATAGATGGAGCAATCCAATCTTTGTTCATAATCTTTACCCTCGTCAATAAATAAAACTGGTAGTATAACTTTTTTTTGGCAATCTTTCTTAACCTTTACAATAGCGATTTTTTCTCTAAAACCTCAGAGGGCATTTAAGGTATATGAAACTGGTCACGTTTAGCCATGCACAGCAAACCCGCATCGGAGCAGTAGTCGATGATCACGTCGTTGACGGCTTGAATCATCAGGACATTCCCAACACAATGCTGGAGTTTTTAAATGCAGGAACCAAGGCATTGAATGCTATGCAGCGACACATCGAAAACGCTTCGTTGCGCCTGCCATTAAATTCGGTCAAACTTCATGCGCCTATTCCGCGTCCAGGCAAATTTTTAGGCATCGGTCTAAATTATGCCGATCATATTGAAGAAACAGGACGAGCTAAACCGGACTACCCAACCGTCTTTACCAAACAAGGAACCAGTGTCATCGGTATGAATGACGCAATTCATCTCCCTAAAATCTCTGATAAAGTTGATTATGAAGGGGAACTTGCTTTTGTAATCGGCAAACGTTGTAAACATGTCTCAGTAACAGATGCACCGTCAATGATTGCCGGCTTTACCATAGTCAATGATGTTACGGTCCGTGATTGGCAAAATCGTTCGCCCACCTGGACACTTGGTAAGTCTTTTGATACTCACGGTCCGATGGGACCTTGGTTAGTCACAAGCGATGAAATTCCCGACCCGCATAACCTGACCTTAAAAACCTGGGTGGATGATGAACTCAGACAAAGCTCAAATACTCGCTACATGTTATTCAATTGCTACGAATTACTGAGTTACCTCAGCGAGGCTATGACCCTTGAACCCGGTGACGTTATCTCTACCGGAACCCCAAGCGGTGTCGGCGTAAAAATGCAGCCTCGCGGCTACTTGAGAGCCGGACAAACCGCAAAAATTACCATAGAAAGTATCGGTACCTTACTGAATCATGTCATTAATGATCCCGGACAGAATTAGAGCGACGTTATTGCATCTAATTCGATAGACCGCTTCCAATTAGATAAGTATCTACTAAAATTTAATACGCCAAGGTATTTGCGACATCAAAATGAAATATTTAAACATTATTAACCACACGTTACAGATAAATAATGAATATTACGCATAATTTCACGATTGAATCTTTAATAGAAACTCATGACCTGCCCTTCCTGGTGATTAATAAGCAATTACAGATAGTGGCCGTCAATACTGCCTGGGAAAATCATTTTGGCCTGTCGAGAGACGAGCAATTAGGCCAACCCTGCTGTCCTGATGATATCCAATGTCGGCATCGACGTTTTTTTGAAACCATGGAAGGTTATACCTGTTCTTTTACCGAAGCTACGGCGAAATTTAACATTAGCAATATTGGCTATAAAGCACAATTTCGCATCAGTGGTTATCCAATCCACGATGCTGATGACAATGTATTTCTCGGAGAGTCAATATCAATCACTCAACAATTGGAGAATAACTATCCCTTTGCTCAAATGGTGGGGATCTCGCCTGCTTTCTTAAAATTACAAACTAAATTGGAACAGGCTGCCAAATCAAACGTTCCCGTACTCCTCACTGGAGAAACAGGTACCGGCAAAGAAGTTGCCGCAGCATTTATTCACGCAAATTCAGAAAGTATCACTGGTGATTTTATTGTAGTGGACTGCACCCTGTTAACCGAAAATCTTTGCGAAAGCGAATTATTCGGTCACGAGAAAGGCGCCTTCACCAATGCAGTGACTAGCAAAAAAGGCCTATTCGAACTCGCTAACCAAGGTACATTATTTCTGGACGAAGTCGGTGAATTACCGCTTTCTCAACAACCCAAACTACTACGTGCGCTAGAAAGTGGACAATTTCGACGCGTTGGTGGAACAAAAGCGCTTTCCTCCAAGGTTCGAGTCATCTGCGCAACCCATAGAAACCTAGGTGACATGGTCAAGGCCGGCACATTTCGGGAAGATTTGTTTTATCGCTTATCAGTTCTGCCGATTGAAATTCCGCCGTTGCGCGACCGAAAACAAGATATCCCCCTTTTAGCAGAATTTATGTTGCGCCAGGATGGGCATTCGCACATTCTCACTCAAAATGCGGTTGCTAAATTATCGGGCCATCGCTGGCCGGGTAATATCCGCGAACTAAAAAATTGTATGCAGTTAGCTATTGCTTTAGCCACGCATAGTCAAATTGACAAGCAGGAAATTCATATCCTTAGGCGCAGATCGCGCAATGTTAATGTAGAAAATTTATATTCTTCAAACACCATTCAAAATAGCCCTGGTGAATCCATCCTCTTACCTCAATCCAACCCATCTCCGCCCAAAAAACGAGACAAAACAGACGAAAAAGATTTGATTATTAGCCTCTTAGAAAAACATCAAGGAAATCGCAAATTGATTGCCGCTGAAATGCAAATCAGTGAACGAACACTATATCGCAAACTGGATTTATTTAAATTGAGTTAGCAATTCTAGTGCGTAATCGGAGCTTTAATTAGAAGAGCTCCGTTAGGCAACTAAAACTTGAGCTTAAAGACCCATAATCACGCCGAAGCAGTCTTGATCACCACTTAATAAAATCCATTTAGTTTCAAATAGTTTAATAAAACTGCGTTTTCTCTTATGGTCCAAAACAAGTTGAGTATTTACCTTGATTCACTTAAGATAGTGATCGTGCTGAATTTATCTCGTTATCTTTTAATCGTATTTTTAGTCCTGCTGCAATTAATTGCACCGCTGGTACATGCGCATGCGGGGAAACAACTTCTAGGATGCGGCGTTCACTTGCCTGGGCTAGAATTGTATGAGCTAAATCAGCCAGACTCGCTGTTAATGGCCGTTCAAGGAAATATTGATCTTGATGCCATGTTTGTGGGCGTCAATACCGGTATCGAACGACAATATTCGATAACATCCGATAATACCGAAACCTTTGCTTTTATCGCGACAAGCGTTCCGATGGTTACCTCTGACCGCCTATCCGCAACGATAAATTTTTCACCGCATGATGTTCCGGTTTTTGCTTACCGTCCACACGTTTCTTCCTCCCCGCGCGCCCCTCCTCCGCAATAACAATTTGTTTTCCAAAAGTTCTTCAGTGAACTTTATATTTTCTTATTTTATTTTTGCGGTTTTAAACCGTTTCAGGAGCTCACTATGGTTGCCCCAGATTGGTTGCGAGGGTGTTTGCCGTTTTATTTGCCTGTGCTTTTATGCATTGTCTCAGTGGAGGTTAACGCTGAATCAATCCCACATTCCGAAATTCATTCAGACTTGACGGTCGAACATCACGATCCCATTATCGTTGATCCGACCCTGAATTTAAGTAAGCTGATTACCTTAACGCTGGAAAAATATCCAGATACCTTATGGATCAAAGCGCTCGAAGAAGAATCGACTGCGCTCAAAGGCCGAAGTGAAAGCCTGTTTGCAGGTTCTGCCAGTGCGTTTTTAGCTTTTCAGGAGGCTACCAGCGGTACGCTTCACTACGTTGACGCAGCGGTGCAAGTGCCGTTATGGAATATCGGCCAACGCCAAGCCCAGGAAACACTGGCTAAATATGCTGCAAGCAGCGCTACCAATCAAAACGATGCCGTAAGATTAAAGGTTGCCGGCTTAGTGAGAACGGCACTGTGGGATATTGCCTTGGCCGATCTCAGTTATCAACAGGCGCAAGCCGAACTCGATATGACCGAACAACTGTTCGCCAAAGTCAAACGCCGCGTCGATCTTGGCGATCTCCCTCGGGCAGATTCTTTACTGGCGCAAACCGAAGTGCTCCAAAAACGTTCGGTGGTGACCCTTGCCCAAGCCGAATTGATGCATGCACGCAAACGCTTCATCAGCATTACCCAGGACGTCAAGATACCCTCAATTTATCAGGAAACGCTTTGTTCACTAAAAACTATCCAACAAAATCATGCCGCCCTGACTGCGATCGATACGCTGATCGAACGCAAACAGGCGGAACTATCGACGGTTAAATTGGTCGGTTCCGGACAAACCCATGTGGCAATCGGCATCAACAGCGACCGAGGCAATCAAGATCCACGCAGTAATCAGACCGAAAGTTTCAATATCGGCGTCAACATGCCATTCGGTGGCAGCGCCCACCTTGAACCGCAAATTGCTGCGGTCAATGTTGAACTGAACCGCCTGCTTGCAGACCGCGAACAACTGGTTCGCAGTTTGGAACAAGCGCATCATGAAGCCGAACATAATCTGGAAGTAAATCGCGTCGAGATGCAAATTGCCGAACAACTCAAAAGTGTCGCCGAAGAACACTTAAAAATGACTCAACTGAGCTTTTCGGTCGGTGAAATCGATCTGATTGATTTGTTGAAAATTCAAACCCGAACCCAGCAAGCTATCTTGAATGCTAAACAACGCGCAGTCATGCTGCAGCGTGATATAGCGTTTTATAACCAAGCGGTAGGAGTCATGCCATGAATCGTTCACTATTCACATTAATCGCCGTCATCGCCATGAGTAGCGGCTCACTCGCTTTCGGCCTCGAAAATACCCTGAATATTTCCGAAGCGCATTTTACTAATCTGGGAGTAACCCTCGGTAAATTCGCCCCGGTCAAAGATATCCCGAAATTCTACGCCCCCGCAAAAGTGGTAATCCCCCCGAGTCAAGAATATATCGTGAGCACTTCGCAAGCTGGATTAATCAACAAATTAACCGTAGCAGTCGGTGATCAAGTCAAAAAGGGTCAAATATTGGCGACGCTAAATAGCCCAGATTTACTCAATCTGCAATTGCAATACCTCAATGCTGACAACTCTTTAAACTTGGCGGTAAATTCCTACGAGCGCGATAAAAAGTTATTCGCTGAAGGTGTCATTGCCGAACGACGCGTCAAAGAAACCGCCAGCCAATTCAATGCTGCGCAATTTCACGCCAGTGAGGCAAAGCAATTGCTTGAAATTGCCGGTGAATCGAACACAACCATTGAACAACTTGCAAAAACCAAGAAACTGAATGGCCAATTTAGTGTTACAGCACCGATCTCCGGCGTAGTGCTCGAACGGATGGCGGTTGCCGGAACCCGCGTCGATAATCTTGCGCCGCTCTATCGTCTGGGTGTGCTTGATGAATTGTGGCTGGAAATCAACATTCCCCAGGAACGGCTTTCAGATATTAAAGTCGGCGATCAGGTTGTGATTGAAAATACCTCCGTAAAAGCTGAAATCGCGGTACTCGGTCAGAGCGTCAATCCCGAAAATCAGACCGTGTTAGCCCGTGCGATTATCAAGGGCTTACAAACTACTGTTCGTCCGGGACAAAAAGTGTCCACCCAAATCGTGCAGAAACTGGATAACAACGTCTACAAATTACCAAATACCGCACTTGCCCAAAATGAAGGCTCGACTTTCATTTTTATCCGCACACCAAGCGGCTTTAGCGTTACTCCGGTCAAGGTGCTTGGTAAAGAAGGCGAAGAATCGATTATCTCCGGCAGTTTTAACGGCGATGAGCACATCGCAACTCAGGGCGCCGTTGCACTTAAAGCCACTTGGCTGGGCCTTGGGAGTGCCAAATAATGAGTAATCTGATTGCATTTGCGCTCAGCCAGCGAATTTTGGTGGCGCTATTGGTGCTACTGTTAAGTGGTGGCGGTTATTATGCCTTCACCAACATTCCAATTGACGCTTTTCCTGAAGTATCTCCAACCCAGGTCAAGATCATCGTTAAAGCACCGGGCATGACCCCCGAAGAAGTCGAAGCTAGAATCACTGCGCCGATCGAAATTGAATTATTGGGAATTCCGCATCAAAACATGCTGCGCTCAATCGCCAAATACGCGTTGACCGACATCACTGTCGATTTCGAAGAAGGTACCGATATTTACTGGGCCCGCCAACAAATTGCCGAACGTTTAAATACTCTGTGGAGCGGCTTACCGAGCGGCGTCACTGGCGGGATTGCCCCGATGACCACACCATTAGGTGAAATGTTCATGTTTTCAGTGGAAGGTGGCGGTTTAAGCCTCATGGAACGCCGCGAACTACTGGACTGGGTCATTAGACCTGCATTACGCACCGTGTCCGGAGTTGCCGACGTCAACTCCTTGGGCGGCATGGTGCGCAGCTTTGAGGTGATGCCCGACAATACTCGCATGTCGGCGCGTAGGATCGGTATGGATAAATTGATGCTGGCTCTGCAAAACAATAATCGCAACGACGGTGCAGGACGCATGACCGACGGTGAAGAGGCGTTAATTGTCCGGGCTGAAGGTCGAATCAAAACCCTCGATGATGTCCGCACCATCGTCGTAGACAACAGCAACGGCATTCCAATTACGGTCGGCGATGTTGCTGAAGTTAAAATCGGCGCCTTGACCCGCTATGGCGCAGTCAGTAAAAACGGTGAAGGTGAATCGGTCACCGGTTTAGTGCTGAGTCTGCGCGGCGCCAATGCGCGTAAAACCATTGTCGGCATTGAGGAAAAACTGGCCATGATCAGCAAAGCCTTTCCAAAAGGCGTTGAAGCCAAGGTGTTTTATAACCGGGGCGATCTGGTCGAGAAAGCGGTCGATACTGTCCTGCATGCCTTGCTGGAAGCGATTGCTCTGGTAGTCATTTTGCTGATTTTATTTTTAGGCAACCTGCGCGCCGCCTTGACGGTGGCGTTGGCGCTACCGCTCGCCGCGATGTTTACCTTTATTCTAATGAAGTTTATGGGCATGTCCGCTAACCTGATGAGTCTTGGAGGGCTTGCAATTGCGATCGGGATGCTGGTCGATGCGGCGGTCGTGGTCGTTGAAAACCTGATCACCCATCTGGCGCATGTCGAAAAAGCTCAGCGTTTGCCGCGTTTACACGTCATTTACCGCGCGACGCGCGAAGTCGCAGCTCCCGTAACGTCAGGCATTTTAATCATCATCATCGTATTTTTGCCGCTCTTAACCCTGCAAGGTCTTGAAGGCAAATTATTCACGCCAGTCGCATTGACCATCGTCTTTGCCTTGAGCGGTTCGTTGATTTTATCGTTGACCGTTATTCCGGTGATTGCTTCGTATTTATTAACCAAAGTCTCGCATGAAGAACCCTGGCTACCCCGAACCTTAGCGAGTCTTTATCAACCGGCCTTACTCTGGTGCCTGGATAATGCCAAAAAAGTGTTTACCGGTGCGGGAATTCTCTTAGTCCTGACTGTTATGGTGTTCAGTCAGATCGGCAGCACTTTCATGCCGACTATGGACGAAGGCGATATTATCGTGCAACTTGAAAAATTGCCGTCGATTACCCTCGATCAATCGGTCGCTTTGGACGGTCAGGTCCAAAAGAATTTGCTGAAAAATGTCCCCGACATTGCCACTATCGTCTCTCGGGTTGGTTCGGATGAATTGGGTCTCGATCCAATGGGACTCAATGAAACCGATACCTTTTTGATTTTAAAACCCAAAAGCGAGTGGCGCCTGCCCGATAAGGCGAGCCTGATCGAAGAAGTACGCAAATTCATGGCCGACACCCCCGGCATTGCCTTTGGTTTTACCCAACCGATTGAAATGCGCGTTTCGGAAATGCTCACCGGAACCCGTGGCGATGTCGCGGTTAAATTATTCGGGCCGGATTTAGCGGTTCTGAATGCTAAAGCCAATGATATTGCTGAAGTATTAAAACATATTCAGGGATCAAGCGATGTCTTTGCTAGACAAAACAGCGGTATGCAATTTCTACAGATTAGCATTGATCGCTTAGCAGCGGGTCGCTTAGGACTCGATAGCGACAGCATCGAAAATCTTCTTCGTTCACAAATTGAAGGCTTGAATCTCGGCATCGTTCAGGAAGGCATCAAACGCACGCCGTTAATTCTGCGCGGCAACAGCAATACCGCCAACTTCGAAAATCTGCAGATTACCCTACCGGACGGTAATCATGTGCCGGTCACGACGATTGCCAAACTTCAAAAGGTCGAAGGCGTAGTCGCAATTGGCCGTGAGAAAGGGCAGCGCTTTGCGGTGGTCAGAAGCAATGTCGAAGGCCGGGATTTGGTCGGCTTTGTCGATGAAGCGCGTAAACTGGTCGCCGAAAAAGTCCCGTTACCGATCGGGTACACCGTGGAATTCGGCGGTCAATTTGAAAATCAACAACGTGCCGCCGCAACGCTATCAATCGTTATTCCGGTCTCTTTAGGCCTGATTTTTCTATTGCTATTCACAACTTTTGGCTCGGTCAGACAAGCAGTGTTAGTGCTGTCCAATATTCCACTCGCGATGATCGGTGGCGTCTTTGCGTTATGGGTTTCGGGCGAATACCTCTCGGTTCCGGCTTCGGTTGGCTTTATTGCGCTGTTGGGGATTGCGGTGCTCAACGGCGTCGTGATGGTCAGCTACTTCAATCAATTGCGCGCGATTGGCATGGACCTGACTAGTGTCGTAACCCTAGGTTCGGCGCGGCGGTTGCGCCCGGTGCTGATGACTGCAAGCATTGCAGCTTTCGGTTTGATTCCACTGTTATTTGCCACCGGCCCAGGTTCGGAAATTCAACGACCGCTGGCGATTGTGGTAATCGGAGGTTTAGTGTCATCGACCTTTTTGACCTTATTTTTATTACCCATTTTATTTAGATTGTTCGGCGTTCCAAAAGATAATATTGAGAACGTTAATTCCATCACACCGACAGGAGCTGGCCATTGAATACTCAAGAATATTTAGTAACACTGAACGTTCCGCCGAGTCTTGAAGAAGTCGTGGTCGATTGTTTATTGACCTTTGAAGCAGAAGCCGGCTTCAGCAGTTTTCCGGTTAACGCTCACGATCATCGCAACGAAGGCTTAACGATTGCCGAACAAGTCAGCGGCAGACAAAAGAAGATCCGCTTTCAGATGTATGTACCGGAATCAAGAGTCGATGCGTTTATCTCAAAATTAAAAGCTGAGCTGTCAGGAACCGATATTCATTACTGGGTATTGCCGATTATCGCGAAAGGCGTGATTTAATCCTTTGAAAATTACCAATGAAAATATATGTGGGAGACCATCCTCCCACAAAACTTCCTGTAAGATAATCATCCTTACCTGATTCTTCCAATTATCACTCTCACCCACCGGAGCTTCTCCATGAAAATGCTGCACATCCTGTTTATTTTTTCTTCGTTATTTAGCTTTGTGGGGCGCGTTGCTCTGGCTCAATTTAAACCGGAAATATTGCAACAAAAACTCTTCAAAATTGCCCCCCATGTTCTGGATACGCTGCTGTTAGTGAGCGGCGCGTTTCTGATTTTTCAAAACAACTGGTTAGACGGCGACTATCGCTGGATCATCAGCAAATTTGTGGTACTTCTGGCTTATGTTGGTTTCGGCGTAGCCTGCATGCGAAGTCAAGGTGCCAAACGCTGGGGCTTTTTTGCGGCAGCGCTGTTGAGTTTTGTCTATATTTTCATTATCGCAATTACAAAACATGGTTTTATTTGAACTATACTTTTTTAGTTTCTTGATCAATCAAGAGTCCGGAAATTAAACCAAATTAATATAGGGGAAAAGTTCATGCAATTATTAAAACACAGCCTCTGGGCGCTTTGTGCAGTTTCCTGCATGAATACCGCATCAGCTATTGCCGGCGTTACTGAAGACATCGACACTATCTTCAATTGGGCCGAACGACAGTTCCCCCAATGGTTTGCGAATCACCAAACCACCGAAACTTACCAATTCTGGCGCTACCGCCTGTATCCCTCCACCAACATCATCGCCGGGGTCAATACTCAGGATAATGGCGTCTATGTCATGGGCGGCCCATTTGGCAATAACCCGCTTTATTTCGATACGCTGACTAAAGTCTTGGCCATGACCGGCCAGGGCGGAACCGTCGCCTGCGATACCACCAAGGTGCCGCCTGGAATATCTTTCACCGAAAATGCTAGCACCGTTAAAGTGACCAGCAACGGCAAATGCCCAGTGCTACCGAGCTCGGCACTTTGTGTGCCTCCCGCCGGTCAAACGGGCAATCTTTCGGTCTTGAGTAGCAATGATGTGAAATCTTATAGCTATCAAGGTATCCAATTTAAGAATCCGGCGCTCGCGACTAGCCTTGCGCCAACCATCAAAGAGCAGATCAACGTAAAAACCTGCATGATGCATGCTAATCAGGAATTTGCCAATCGCCCGATCGACGTCGACGTCTGTTTTGACGTCACCGAAACATTGAATGCAAAACTGTTTGAATCTCCGCTCATTCAGAGCTTTTTAACCGTCAGTCCGCCGGTTAACGTGACTTTTCAAAGCTCAATCTTGAATAGCATTGTGCCCGATTGCTTTGCCACCGATGCCTCGATCGTGACCGATGCCCTGACTAACGAAGTCTGGACCAAGAAAGACGGCGCTTTCGTTAAATCTCAATAGTCTCGGACCGTTTGTTACAACACCACCGGTAATCTTGCAAGTTGAGTGCTCAGCGCCTCCAAAAAAGCGCGGGTATTTTTAAACTCACTCAAGGTTACCGGTAGTTCTCGCCGTTCACTGAGCAATTCCCAACGCAACAACAACGCCTTGAGCTGTACTTTTTCGCTCACCGTAAAATGATGTTGGCGAATTAATTGTTCAAAGTGTTCACTCTCCCCCTCCTGCACATGTTGAACCCGCTTATCCAGTAAAACCAACAAGCGTTCAACCGTGTCAAGATGAGCCGTTATCCATGCGCTCACCAGGACCGCATTAATCTGGGTGATGCCAGCATCCTGATTATCCGAAACGACTTTCAAGGTCAGGATCAACTCGCTGGTCGTAAAGCGCACCGCAATTTCATAAAATGCCGACGCCTCCATATCGTACAAAGACTCTTGAGCATAATCCTGGCGTGGCTGACTGACGGTTTCGAGCGGCAAGGTGGTACAAAATGCGTGCGGTAATAACTGCGGAAAATAATGCCGGGCGCTGTCAAAATCGCTGATTTTTTCAGCGGCAAACAGACTACCGAGCGCCGCGCTGCGGTGTCCTGCAATCCCGATATTAATAAGGATAGGATGAGTCGGGGCTTTAACCGTCGCCAGCGTGTAGGCAACCCCAGCCGCCATATTCGCCTTCCCAACCCCAGTAATGCTCAACACAATCGATTCATGCTGATAAATATCAAACACATTAGGCGGCGGAAGCTTTTTCAAACCGAAATGCGCGATTAATGGTTTTGCCTCACAAGCGAGTGCGCAAAAAATAAAGATGTTTGCAGGAGAATGCGTTATGGTGGATTTCATTGTCTAAAGAAAGATCATGTAGAAGGTTAGCTCGGATTACAACAGCTTTAATCCGGGTACCACACTAGGCTGTCGAAATAAGTCCCTCTGTCCCAGTTATTTTACTCCCGATTTTTGGCTTGCAATATTGTTGAAAAAAGCTTGGCGTTTTTTTCGAACAGTGTAAGGAATGTTATCTTTTTCCCACATTTCCACGTCATTATGGCGAGCC
>CANNKG010000031.1 GCA_947505105.1 Methylococcaceae bacterium
TACGATTCAGTCGTCACAACTTTTGAAACTTACATGCAAGATGCCAGTAAAATTCTTTGCGTTATGGATAAATTGCGCAGAGATTTTGCGGTTGCCGTGTGATTCATTCAAACTCGGGCAGGATATTATTTATCTGAGAAACTATAGCTAATCAATCACAAGGATAGCACTCAAATGGCAACAGTAACTCATTATAAATATACCCAAATGGATGAAAGCCGCTTCTTGAACAATCAATTTCTGATTGCGATGCCAAACTTAGCTGATCCAAGCTTTTTTCATACAGTGACCTACCTCTGTCAACACAACGAAGATGGCGCACTGGGAATTGTCATTAATCGTCCTGCCGGGATGACTCTAGGCGACATATTCAAACAGATGGAGATTAAAGTCAGCGCACCAAACGTCGGTAGCATGTCTGTTTATTCAGGAGGCCCCGTCCAACAGGAACGAGGCTTTGTGATTCATGATGCAGGTGGGCACTGGGACTCTTCAATACTCATTTCAGAAAATATTGCTTTAACAACCTCCAGAGACATTCTGGAAGCCATTGCCGTCGGTGCCGGTCCATCGCATTTTTTGGTTGCGCTTGGCTACGCGGGCTGGAGCGCTGGTCAACTAGAACGCGAAGTAACCAATAATGCGTGGCTAAATGCCCCCTTTGCTGCAGATATTTTGTTTTCGACCCCGCCACCACTCCGCTGGAACCAAGCCGCCAAACAAATCGGAGTGGATATCAATTTACTAACCTTTCAGGCGGGACATGGATAAGACTCGCCCCGAGACCACTTTTTCAAATCAGGATACGTATCTAGGTTTCGATTTTGGTACAAAAAAAATAGGCGTTGCCGTCGGCCAAACCACCACCACAACCGCAAGCCCTTTAGCCACCCTTCGCTCACTCAACGGCCAACCCAACTGGCCGCAAATTCAGCAACTTTGCAAAGAATGGCAACCAGCAGGCTTTGTGGTCGGTTTATCCAAACGACAGGACGGCAGCGACAATCCAGTCACTCCCCTGATGCTTAAATTCTGCCGACAATTACACGGTCGCTTTAATTTGCCGGTTCATCAAATGGACGAACAACTCTCCACTTATGAAGCCAAACAATTGCTTTATGACGATCTACGAGTCAGAGCCACCAAGCTATGGGCTGTACAAGATCAACTTGCCGCCCAGTTGATTTTGCAATCCTGGTTAAACGAACACGCCTGGAACAAATAAACTTAACTTTCGCCGCCGACAGAACTTACAAGTACGTTTAGGGCGGACGTAAACAGCATGGCCCACCCAAAATCATAATTCACTTATAAGTGCGCATTCGCCACCGCAGTCTTGGCGAGCTCGGTAATCACCGCCCAATTTTTGGCCTTAACCGCATCGGCAGGCACTAACCAGGAACCACCTACACACGCGACATTCGCCAATTTCAAATAGGCCTGATAATTTTCCGGTGAAATCCCGCCGGTCGGACAAAAAGTGGCCTGTGGAATTGGCCCCGCTATCGCTTTCAACATTGGAATACCACCCGCTGCTTCCGCCGGGAAAAATTTGAAATATTCGTAACCATATTCCATCCCCAAAATTAATTCGGATAAGCTAGAAATGCCCGGTATTAAGGCGACGCTACCTTGATTAGCGGCATCGAGCAAAGTCGGTGTCAAACCCGGACTAATCCCAAATACCGCACCAGCATCGGTAACCTCCTGCAATTGCAGGGTATTGATAATCGTCCCCGCACCAACAATCGCGTCAGGCACTTCCTGTTTAATCCGCCGAATAGATTCGATGGCGGCGGGAGTACGCAGCGTAATTTCGAGCACGCGAACACCTCCGGCGCATAACGCCTTAGCCATTGGCACCGCATCATCGGCATCCTGAATGACCATGACCGGCATCACCGGACTGGCGGTTAATACGTCTTTAGGATGAATTTTCCAGTTTTGTTGACTCATTGTTAGACTCAAAAAGATAGCTAAAAAAGAACAGATTCAGCGTCCACTTGAGCAATGCTGAACCATGCCGTGAAAGAGTAAAGTTAATCGACCAGGAATAAGTTTGACGCACCAGTTTCGGCAGAAGATGCACCTAATCGAAAGCCGCCGAACATTTCGCGCCCCATGCCATAATGATGATTCTTTGCCGAGGAAGGTAATGCTACCCGAGCATTGAATTCTGCAGCATCGACCAGCACATTGACATCACCGGTTTGCAGATTCAAGGAAATGAGGTCGCCATTAAGCACTTTCGCCAACGGACCGCCGACTTCACATTCGGGACAGACGTGAATAACCGAAGGTACTTTACCCGAGGCCCCGGACATTCTACCGTCGGTGATCAACGCAACTTTAAACCCCTTATCCTGCAATACCCCTAATGGTGGGGTCAGTTTATGCAATTCGGGCATGCCGTTGGCACGCGGCCCCTGAAAGCGAAGCACCGCCACAAAATCTTTTTCGAGTTCACCACGCTTAAAAGCCGCCAACATATCTTCCTGATCATCAAATACGACCGCTGGCGCTTCAACAATCTGATGATCTTCAGACACCGCCGATAGTTTCGAAATACCACGACCAATATTGCCATGCATAACATGTAAGCCTCCGCCCGTCGCGAAAGGTTTCTCAACCGTCCCCAGCACCTCAGGATCAAGCGAACTTTCCGGCACCGGCACCCAGGTTAACACATCATCAAGCAATTTCGGTTCTTGGCTATATGACTGCATGCCGCGCTGATCCGCGACCGTCAAAATATCTTCATGCAACAGGCCATTACGCAGCAATTCTGCAATCAACACGCCCATGCCACCCGCAGCCTGAAAGTGATTAACATCGGCCGGGCCGTTGGGATAAATCTTGGCGATCAACGGAATCGCTTTCGATAAATTATCAAAATCATCCCAGTTCAACACAATTCCCGAAGCTCTGGCGATCGCGATTAAATGCATGGTGTGATTGGTTGATCCACCGGTCGCTAACAAACCAATTACCGCGTTGACGATGGCCTTTTCGGAAATCATATGCGCAATCGGTCGATAATCATCGCCAAGCGCGGTAAACTTCAATACTTGTCTCGCGGCCGCCTTGGTCAGTTCGTCACGGAGCGGCGTGTAGGGATTGATGAACGAACTGCCGGGCAAGTGCAAGCCCATTATTTCCATCATCATCTGGTTGCTGTTGGCGGTTCCGTAGAAGGTACAAGTGCCGGGACTGTGATACGACGCTGATTCGGCTTCAAGCAATTCCTTACGGCCAATCTTACCCACTGCATACGCTTGACGCGCTCGTGCTTTTTCCTTGTTAGTGATACCGCTCGGCATAGGACCGGCCGGCACAAAAATCGCCGGTAGATGGCCAAAACTCAACGCTCCAATCAACAGACCCGGCACGATTTTATCGCAGACACCTAAATACATCGCGCCGTCAAACATGTTATGGCTCATGCCGATTGCAGTGGCCATGGCAATCAAATCTCGACTGAACAGCGACATCTCCATGCCAGGCTGGCCTTGGGTAATTCCGTCACACATCGCAGGAACCCCTCCCGCAACCTGGGCCACTCCCCCGTGCTTACGAATTTCTTCTTTGATTAAATCCGGTGCATCCTTGTACGGTTGATGCGCCGACAACATGTCGTTATAAGAGGTCACAATCGCAATATTGGGTTTTACAGTCGCGGTCAAATCCGCTTTTTCAAGCGCGCTGCAAGCCGCAAAGCCGTGCGCCAAGTTACCACAGCCCATGCCTGAACGAATCGGTTCTTTTCTGACAATCGAATCGATATATTTTAAATATGCCGAACGCGTCGGATGGCTTCGCTCGATAATCTCTTGGGTGACTTTTTCTATGGTTGGATGCATAAAATTTGGATCTCCGGATCAGTTAACACAGTAGCGGTAAAACTATTCACCGCTACAGAGGGTAGTTACAATTTAGAAACGCTAAAGTATTCGCTTTTAGTAAAGCAAGATTTAATCCATTGATCAATCTTCCCAAGTTCGTCCATCTCTGGCCAACAAAGCGTCGGCGGCATTAGGTCCCCAGGTGCCGGCCGTATAAGATCTTGGTTTATCGCTTAAATGGGCCCAAGCGCGCTGAATCGAATCAACCCAGGTCCAAGCTTGCTCGGTTTCCTCACGACTGATAAACAATGTGGAATTGCCACGCATCGATTCGAGCAATAATCGCTCATAGCCACCAAAAACGCGTTGATTATTGAAAGTATCGGAAAAACTTAAGTCCAATTTGGTTTGCTGTAATTTAATCGCGCCATCAATTCCCGGCACTTTATTGAGCATTTCGATTTCGACCCCTTCCTTTGGCTGAAGATGAATAATCAGCTTATTCGGTGGCAAATTGCGATAGCTGTCTTTAAAGATGTTATGTGGCAACTGTTTAAAGTAAACCACAATTTCGGTGCGCTTGTAGCTCATCCGTTTACCGGTTCTTAGATAAAACGGCACGCCGGCCCAACGCCAGTTATCGATGTCGATGCGCATTGCCACAAAACTTTCAGTGGAACTATGGGTATTCGCTCCTTCTTCCTCCAAATAGCCGGGAACAAACTGCCCTTTAATATAGCCTTTAGTATATTGACCACGCACCGTACGTTTTTCAACGTTGTAATCGGCGATGGGTCTCAACGCCTGCAAGACTTTAATTTTTTCATTATGGATGCTTTGCGCCTCCAGATTTACCGGCGGCTCCATCGCGATAAAAGTCAAAATTTGCAGCAAGTGGTTTTGCAGCATATCGCGCAATTGTCCCGACTTGTCGAAATAGTCCCAGCGCCCCTCAATCCCAATATCCTCAGCAACAGTAATCTGGATATGATCGATGGTATTGTGACTCCAATTGGTCGTAAAGATTGAATTCGCAAAACGCAATGCCAACAGGTTCAGCACTGTTTCTTTACCCAAATAATGATCGATTCGGTAAATTTGATCTTCGGCAAAGACCGCCGCCACAGTATCGTTGATTTGCCGTGAAGATTTCAGATCATGCCCAATCGGTTTTTCAATGACGATGCGAGTTTCCTTGTTGATCAGCTTGGATTTTTGAAGGCCGCTACAAATATGATTAAACAAGAAAGGTGGAATGGCCAGATAATTCACCATCACGCGTTTTTTCTGATCGATAACTGAGGTTAATTTTTTAAACTGCTCCGCATCGGTAATATCGATCTGTACATAGGTAAAACGCGCCGACATTCTAACCCAAACCTCATTATCCAGAGGTTCGGGTAAAAATTCACTTATACTTTTCTGCGCAATCTTAAGGTAGCCATCGGTATCTTGCACCACTCGATCAACGGCAACGATCCGAGTTTCCGGTTCCAACAAATTGGAGCTATCGAGTCGATAAAGTGATAACAGCAATTTTCGTTTAGTCAGATCACCCAGGGCGCCAAATATGATCAAGTCGCAAGGTTTGTATCGTTTAGTTGATTTCATAAGCTGGGAGTATCCATTAAATTGAGAAAAATTAGATAATTTTGGCGATGAATTTCAAAGAGTTGTAGCCATGATGAATAGTAAGCAAAGCGTAGCGTCCGCGGAGCTTAAACAATGAGTTGAAACATTATCTGGGCGTCACCGGATAATTTCGTTGCCCAAATATTGCGGTTCCGATCCGCACCATCGTCGCACCTTCAAGAATTGCCGCCTCCAAATCATCGGACATTCCCATCGAAAAGGTATCCAAAAACGGCTGCTTGAGTGCGGTTATTGCCTCGAACAACATTCGAAACGGCACACGCTGTTTTTCAAGGTCATGTTCAGGCTCAGGGATAGCCATGACTCCACGCCAACGCAAGCGGGGTAAGGTTTGCATCATATTCACCCAATCACTCAGCTCTTCTAGCATAATACCAGATTTACTCGCTTCCCGACTGATATTTACCTGGACGCAGATGTTCAAAGGCGGCAAACCATCAGGGCGCTGGTCATTTAAGCGTTGAGCAATTTTAAAGCGATCAACACTGTGTACCCAATCGAAAGCGAGCGCAATCTGCTTGGTTTTATTCGACTGGATCGGGCCGATAAAATGCCAAATCATCGGATAAGCATCTAACTGCACCTGCTTTTCGAGGGCTTCCTGGACATAATTTTCACCAAAATCACGCTGCCCGGCCTGATAAGCCGCCACTAGCGCTGAAACCGGCTGAGTTTTGCTAACTGCAACCAGACGCACCGAGCTTGTCGGACGCTGTGCAGCCAACTCGACCGTGTGAATTCTTGCATGAATGCTTTCGAGGTTTTGTTTAATGGAATTCATAAACTACTTTGCAAAATAGAATGACATCTATTAAACAACAGGACTTCAAAAAAGCAAAGATTTGAACTATGTTTAACACTTAAAGGAATCAAAATCAAATAACTTGGGCCTATAGCTCCCTCTCTCCATGGGAGAGGACTGGAATGAGGGTTGAATTGTTCAAATTATTTGTACCCATTCCTAAGTTTTACTTTATTTTAATGCTGTCAGGAGCTGTCATGGATATTGCTGAATTACTCGAATTCTCGTTCAAAAATAATGCATCGGATTTACACTTATCGGCGGGCCTACCCCCGATGATCCGCGTGGATGGCGATATTCGACGCATCAATATTCCAGCGCTAACCCATAAGGAAGTCCATGCCCTGATTTACGACATCATGAACGACAAGCAGCGGCGTGATTATGAAGAATTCTTTGAAACTGATTTCTCGTTCGGTTTACCCGGAATAGCGCGATTCAGGGTAAACGCCTTCAATCAGGAACGCGGGGCCGCCGCCGTTTTCAGGACTATTCCGTCAAAAATTTTATCGCTGGAAGAACTCAAAGCGCCTACTTTTTTTGCCGAACTCACCAAAAAACCTCGTGGCCTAATCTTAGTGACCGGCCCCACAGGATCCGGTAAATCAACAACCTTAGCCGCGATGATTAATCACATTAACTTGAATGATTACGCCCATATCCTGACCGTCGAAGATCCGATCGAATTTGTTCATGAAAGTCAGAAATGTTTGATCAACCAACGAGAAGTCCATCGCGATACCCAAAGTTTTAATGCCGCGCTTCGCTCAGCGTTACGGGAAGATCCAGATATCATTCTGGTCGGCGAAATGCGCGATCTCGAAACCATCCGTCTCGCCCTGACCGCTGCAGAAACCGGTCACTTGGTTTTCGGCACATTGCATACCACATCAGCCGCTAAAACGATCGACCGGATTATCGACGTGTTTCCGGCTGCGGAAAAAGACATGATTCGTTCAATGCTATCCGAATCCTTACAAGCGGTTATTTCGCAAACTTTGCTCAAAAAAATTGGTGGTGGCCGGATTGCCGCTCATGAAATCATGGTTGGAACCGCCGCTATCCGCAACCTGATTCGGGAAGCCAAAGTGGCGCAAATGTATTCGGCAATCCAAACCGGTCGCAAAGAAGGCATGCAAACCCTGGATCAAAATCTAAAAGAACAGGTTGATGCCGGACTCATTACCGGTAAAGCTGCTATGGTCAAAGCGGTTAATAAAGATTTATTTCGCTAGATAATAATCATTGGTTATACTGACACTTGTCACTAGTTTACCAATCTGAAATTTTGTTTGATTCCGGCAACATGCTCATCGTTTTGGGGCTATGCCGGAATATCGAAAAACCGATAATTGCTGAAGCCTCTTGCTAATCAGATAAAATAGCAAACCAAGCCACCCCAAGCTCTCTAAAAAGGCAAGGGACAAAAGATAGACCAATTCAATTGTTTTATCTTGGCATTTAAATAATAACCTAAGCCCTACATTAAAGAGAACGTCATGGATTTTCACGCACTACTCGCTTTAATGGTGCAACAAAAAGCATCAGACTTATTCATTACCGCTGGGAAACCGCCTTCTTTAAAAATCAACGGTAAACTTACTGAAGTCTCCAAGACCATATTATCTAACGAACAATCAGAACAAATTGTGTTAAGTATCATGACACAACGGCAGCGAGACGAGTTTGATAATACCAAAGAATGCCAATTTGCGATCAGCGTCCCAAAACTCGGCCGCTTCCGCGTCAGCGCTTTCACACAACGCGACTCGGCAGGCATGGTACTTAGACGTATCGAAACCACGATTCCAGATTCGGAAGATTTGCATCTCCCACCTATATTAAAAGATCTGTTCATGAATAAACGGGGGCTGATTTTGTTTGTCGGCGCTACCGGCACCGGAAAATCAACCTCCCTCGCCTCACTCATTAAATATCGAAATCTGAAAACCCAAGGACATATCATTACGATCGAAGATCCGATCGAATACATGCACAATCATCTAGGTTGCATTGTGACCCAACGGGAGGTCGGTCTCGATACCGAATCCTATGAGGTAGCCTTAAAAAACACCTTAAGACAAGCGCCTGATGTCATTCTGATCGGCGAAGTTAGAACCCGAGAAACCATGCAACATGCGATCACCTTCGCCGAAACCGGGCATCTGTGCGTCACAACGTTACATGCCAACAATGCAAATCAGGCACTGGACCGGATTCTACATTTTTTTCCTGAAGAGATGCATAACCAAATTTTCATGGACTTATCCTTGAATCTTCGCGGCATCGTTGCACAACAGTTAATTTCTCGAATTGATGGCAAAGGACGCTACCCGGCTATCGAGATCCTTTTGAACACCCCACTGGTTTCTGATTTAATCCGCAAAGGTGAAGTCCACAAGTTAAAAGAGCTAATGAAAGCCTCACGCGAGAACGGTATGCAAACCTTCGATCAAGCCCTCTATGACCTGTATACCGCTGGCAAAATCAGCTACGAAGATGCGATCCAATCTGCTGACTCACAAAACGAAGTTCGTTTAATGATCAAATTCGGCGCGGCAAATACCGATGGTTTTGGGTCTGATGATATGACCTTAGTCGATACCCGAAACAATAGCCCTTACTAATGATTAAACTGCTGCCTCCATTCGTTCTGTTAATATTCTCAACGTCATTAACCGCTGCAGGTTTCGATTGCAAAAAAGCCAGCAACTTTATCGAACACACGATATGCAATGATAAACAATTATCAGACTTGGATAGTCAGTTAACGATCATCTACAGAAACGCAATTAGGCCTGAAAATAAAAGTCGTCTGTTGCTTGAACAACGTACATGGCTTAAAACCAAACGTAATCTCTGTCAGGATTCAACCTGCCTAAAAGAGGCTTATACGCTACGCATTGATGAATTGAGTAAAAATCAGCTTCAAAAACCAGCAAGTGACCAAGTAATTCGAAAGCACGAACCCAAGCAGACCTCCACCAAACCCCTCCGGAAAAATAACGCCGAAACCGCCGTGCCTAATTTACTATTCCCGCCGACAAAATCTAAAACCGACCAAAATCCTCAAAAGGATGCGACGGTAAAATCTCTCGAAAATTGGGAAAGCGATGTGTTGAAACGAATTGATAATTTGCTGGAAAAAAAATAGCAAAAATAGTTTGAGGAAAAAGCGAGGGGAACAGAAAATTGTTGGGCTTCCTTGCGTCAGCCCAACATAAAGCTATTTTAGTGAGCCGCTTCGTAAATTGGTTTCATTTCTTGGAAACCCGCTAAGGCAGCTTTTAATTCAGTTAATGTAGTTGCTGAATCGCCCGCTTTGTTAGCATTAGTTGCATTTTTGATGTGTTCTGCAGCATATTGACGTTTACGTTCAGTTTGCTCATAACGGTATTCTTTCTGAATTTGTTTTGCATCAGTAAGAGCTTGTTTAATAGCTTCTGCGTCGCCTTTTGATTCAACCAAAGTAATAGCTTCTTGCAATTTAGCAATGGTATCGTTAAGCGCTTGAGCAACTTTCGCATCATCTTTACCTGCAAAAGCAGCAGAAGAAGCTAACATAGCGAATGCTACTAAAGTTGAAACTATCATTTTTTTCATAAAATTCATCTTAATTCCTATTGTTTATTATGTAAGTAATTTTGCCCTGCTAATTAAAATGAACAATAAAATAATTTTAAGTTTCACGTTAATTTCCTAGCATTATACTAGAAAATTACGTCTTTAGCTATTGAAGCTTGACTAATGCTCAAATTAGCCTACCCTCTCGACATCCAGTCATTCAGATAACCGTTTTTTGCTTAATTTACGTCAATAAAGTACGTTCGATTAACCAATAACCACCAGCAAGACAAGCCATTACTGAGCATACCGGGGTCAATCTTGGCTCAATTAATGGTTTGGTATGCAGCCACCAAATCAAAGGCAAGACAATTGCAGCCACCGTAATTTGCCCCAATTCAACCCCTAGGTTAAATGAAAATAACGGCATAAAAATATCCGTACCATTCGTTGAAATACCCATTTCGCGCAGCACGCTCGCAAAACCAAAGCCATGAATCAAACCAAAGAAAAAAGTCAGCATGCCTCGCCCTTTCGGATGCCCCTTACGCACAATATTTTCCAATCCAACATAGATAATGGTCGCAGCAATCAAAGGTTCGACAATTGAACTGGGAAGCTCAATCAGATTAAGACTCGCAAACGCGAGCGTAATCGAGTGCGCGACCGTAAAGAAGGTGATGACTTTCAAAGCGGGCCAAAAGCTATGAGTAATCACCAACAGTGAAAACAAAAACAGCAAATGGTCGTAGCCCGTCAGGATATGTTCGATGCCTAATTTTAAGAAATCAACAAAGCTTGCCGAATGCGTTGTTGCAGTGAAATTTTCAGAGCTTTCCTTGTCGGCTACCGTCACATCCTGAATAATTTGACTATCTTGCTGCGTCAGCATTTTTTCCCCAATCAAATGACCGGTCAGATCTTTAAAGGTGACAAAATGGCGATGCCCCGTTGAAAACTTATGTAGAAATTCGGCGTTAATCACCACTGGCGCGTTGATATCAGTGAGGTATTGAAACTCGAGATGAGCATTATTTTGATCATCGAATTCAACAGTACCGGGGTTTGCAGGGGTAATCACCACCTGATTAATACTTAACCGAAACTCATGCGCAATCAGTTCGGCGATTTTAGGTTTAGCGGTGGCCATTTCAGCGGCAGTCACTTCGGCATCCTGATCGCTATCCATTGGCACAAAGGCCTCAATATCTTGAATCGAAAAAGTCAGTTTTGCATCTAAACCCTTAGCATTCAATGCCAATTCAGCCGAACTCAATCCAGGTGGATGCGCATTAACAATACCCCAACCGAATATTAACAACAGCATTAGTAGCAACTTATTTATCGTATTAACCTTAATTTCACGCGCGAAAAACATTCATTATGCTCCCGCATCGTTCATTAATTGTTTAGCTTTGCGCTTTTTCACCATCACATAGCCAATGCCACCCACAACCAGCAATATAATCAAACCTGCGCCGAGATAGATCAACATTTGGGGCGACAAGGCCAATGGGTTACTACCCACATGAAACAGTACTTTCAGCTTGTCATCTTCAGCCAGCGCCTCTTCACCGCCAATGATCAGAATCATCGCATAATCGCCATTTTTGGTTAGATCTGCCTGCGCTTCGACTACGCCACGCGGATAAGCCTGAGCTGCGACTTCGGCAATCGTTTTAACTTCTTTATAACTCTCAATTTTCGTCGGATCGCTGCCGGTTTTTTCAAGCTCGACGATTTTGACCCCCACCGGCGTTTGTCTGACATCGCGATCAATCAAATCGGCACTGAAAAACAATTTGCCGGGTTTTGGAATTTCCTGGCAATACGGCTGCAACAGCGCCTCTCGTTCGCTTTCTTTCATCTCCTGGATATTTTGGGTCGGTTTTAAATAGGCGCTGAAATGCACCGCATAAAAATCATTGGCGATTAGACAGCCGACGCTATTGAGATCTTGAATTTGGGGCGGTTTGCTCCGGTCTGGTAATTTGTCACATGCCGTTAAAGCAAGGCATAAAGTTAAAACCGACCAGAGGCTATTAATAGAAAAATACTTGCTAGACATGAGGATATCTTGGTGAGTAGTGGAAATTAGACCGGAGAGAAAAACTTCAAACCTTAAGGCGCTTTAACGGTAAATTGAAATTTACCGGTGACGATGTGAGTATCAATCGACACCACCCGATAACGAACCGTGTACGTTCCGGGTGACAAAGGCTGAACTGTCGCAAATAAATGCGATTCGTCAAACGTTTCTTGTTGGGCATCTTTGTTATCCACCCGTTGTCCTTTGCTGTCAACAACCGCTAACGCTTTATATTCGCTACCGACTTTGTCGTTAAACCAAACGTCAACTTGTTTGGGCGATTCGGTTAAGACCGCATCTTTTTCCGGCGCCGATCTGACCATAATCGCATGCGCCATAACGGGTAATGGCGTTAAAGCAGTCAATAAAAGCACAATACCGGCACCGAAAAATTGAGAACGAAAGAAATTAATATTGTGAGTCATAGTCTTTGAGTTGAATATCCATTAACGAGGGTCGCATTATATTACTGAATCAATCGCAAAGTGCGCAAATCTTGCGCAATCTCACCAAAAGCGTCATCTTGATTCAAGCAGCAGCATTGACCATTGAAGGGGCTGTTTAAAAGGCTGCTCGGTCCACAACAGTAATAGACCTTCTGACGTTTTAATGGCTCGTGGATGACTAGCCACTTCATCGGTCTTGGATAGCGAAATCGGTGCTGTCCAGGTTGTCCCGGCATTATCGGAGCGCGCATAAACAATATAAGATCCATCAGAGCCCATTTCGTCCCAAATCGCGACTAAATGCTGAGCATCAATTGCTGCAATGTCACCATGCTGTGCATTATTGCCGAATTTTTTCGGTACGCTCCAGCTAACGCCGTTATTTTTCGAACCTAGGTAATAAAGACCCTGTTGTTTTTCAAGACCGGTCCAAACCACACTGTGTAAAACATTTGTCTGACTTTCTGCAAGGCCGCCACCAATATGCGGACACCCTTCGAAACGCCAATTAAACGCGCCAACCGTGCTAACACGATGCCAGTTCGCCCCTTGATCCTTAGATTGAATCAAACCCATATCACGCGGCTCCATATCTCGATACAAGAGATTAAGTTCCCCTGAATCCAAGGAGATCAAACGATTCCAACAGCAAGAACAGGTTGAGTCATCGAGAGTACTAGCCTTTTCCCAATGCGCCCCACCGTCCAGTGATCTGGCGTAACGGACACTCTGAAAGCCATGCTCTTCCGGATCCTCCAACCACACCACATGAAAATTGCCCTGTTGATCGGCGACAAGATCCAGATGCGCTTGATCGCCGGCATTGTTAGCAGCAGGATTCTGACTGATCAACCAGGTTTTACCCGCATCGCTGGAATAAACACCGGTCAAAGGTCCTTGATGCGGAAATTCACCGCTGGTTTGCCACAGAATGACCAGATGCTCACCCGAAGCGGCAATTTGAATATCGTTACCTCTTGAGGCAATCGGTGCCAGCGCGCCATGACCAATCGGGACGGGCTTCAACCAATGCCGCCCTCCGTCTTCAGAACGAAGATAATAGACCGAAAGCGCGCCGCCTTTTTTCACATTACCCGCAATCACGGCATGGACGAATTGCTTATCCACAGCAATATCAAACGATTTAATATCCGCCAGACCGAGCGCCGCTTTTGGATAAAATCGGTTTTTAGGCATCGTCTCATCAAGGACCGTTGTTTGATATAAAGCCGGATCATGCGCGCATCCTGTCAATACCAATAACGCAAGTATCAACGCGCCACCGAAACCTGTAGTCGAAATTCTAAATTGAGACATAACAGCTCTTAAGTCAAAGTTAAGTTACCAAACATGAGCACTTCGTTGGGCTCATAAGCGATCCTGAAGCGGCATTTTAGCCTAAATATCACTGATTTTTAATTGTGTTATTGGCGTAGCCATTCTTTGGGGTTATGCTTTTACGTGGCCTTTGCCATTGATTTTCCATCCGCACATCTTCCAAGGAGCAAGTTATGGAAATAAAAATAATAAAGACAATCTCTCTAAGCGCCTCAGCGGTGACTTTTTTTGTGACGCTATTGAGCGCCCCATTAATTAATGCTGCTGATTACAAAATATTTCATGGTGCCCGCTTTGTCAAAATTGCGCCCGGTTGCTTCCAAATGGGACGCGATAAAACTTTTAAAGATAGTCTGCAAGCCGAATTACCGACTCACAAAGTCTGTATCGAAAAAGGCTTTTGGCTCGGTGAAACCGAAGTCACTCAGGACCTTTGGGAAGACGTGATGGGCAACAACCCAAGCAAATTCAAATTACATAACAATCCGGTCGAACGAGTCAGCTGGAATGAAGTTCAGGAATTTATCCAGCGTTTAAATAAGCTCGATAGCGACAATAACTATCGCCTACCCACCGAAGCTGAATGGGAATATGCAGCCCGCGCCGGCACCCATTCGGTGTATTCATTCGGTGATGACGCTGAAGAATTACCCAAATACGCCTGGTTCGGCAATGAAGGTTATCGTGGTAGTAGTAAAGAAGTTGCCAAGAAAAAGCCCAATCCGTGGGGTCTCTACGACATGCATGGTAATGTCTGGGAATGGGTTCAGGATTTTTATAATGAGGGCTATTATGCCCACAGCCCTAGCAATGACCCCAAAGGCCCTGACGCTGGACAATATCGCGTTTATCGAGGCGGCAGTTGGGTATCGAAGGCGTTTAATCTGCGCTCAGCATTACGCTATAGCGGTTTACCGGTTACCCGCAGCAGTGACATCGGTTTCCGGCTAGTTAAAGAAGAATAATTATAAATTTAAACACTTAGCCATGAAAGCATCGCTAAGGTGAAAAAAATTATCCCTAAATATTACCAAGTATTTTGATTAACTATTGCACCCGTATTTTAGTTGTGATATTAATATTGCGCTTTAACAATAAAACTAAAATTAACATTTATTTAGGAGAATCAAATGAAAAAAGTAATCGCATTAGCTGCTCTGACTCTTATGATTGTTGGTTTAACTGGCTGTTTAGATCCACAAGATGGTGAAAAACAAAAAGTTTCTAGCTCAACTTCAAGCATTCAACTGTAAGAAGTTGTTGTTAAAAAGCCCAGCATGATTATTCATGCTGGGCTTTTTTATGTACGGCTATTTTTTGGCTTGAAGAATAACGAATTTGGCATTTTGGGCAATCAAGCGACTATTACCAAAAATTTTCTTTAAGCTCACCGAATACCCCAAATGGCGATTGCCGATAATCCAGAGTTCTCCGTCAGTCTCTAGCGTTTTATAAGCATGTTTAAACATTCTTAACGCCAAGTGGTCACCGATAGCCTGCTGTTGATGAAACGGCGGATTGCATAAAATGAGCTCCACCGAAGCCTCCTCAAACTCCGCCAAACCATCACCAATTCGAAACTCCGCGTGGCGCTGCCCCCTAAAGACCGTATTAAAATTCTGCCGCGCCGAGGCGAGCGCCATGAATGATTCATCCACAAAAGTAACCGTCGCCTCGGGATGCTTGAGAGCCGCCATAATCCCCAATATTCCATTGCCACATCCTAGATCAACAATCGTCTTAGCTGGAGCCGATTCCGGCAAATGTGCCAGAAAAAACCGTGTCCCGATATCGAGCTGCTCGCGTGAAAAAACATTGGAATGATTACAGATAACCCACTCAGTATGCTCCAACTTATAGCTGGTCGGATACGGATTGACAGAGACTTGCAGATTCGGATCAAAATCACAAAAAACCAGCCGAGCTTTTTTCTTCGCCAATGAACTACGAGTCAATCCGACAATTCGCTCTAACAGGGTCCACACCGACGGTGGCAAATTTTTCAGCATGCCTGCCAAAATAATCGTGGTTTGGGTCGTCAATGACGGTCGGAGGCGCAATAAGAAATCTTCGAGCAAGGCTAAAGTCTTGGGCACTTTAATTAAAATTAGATCAAACGAAGAATCAGGCGTGTGCACACTATCCAACCACTCGACAGCATCGACAGCAAAACCGTTGGCCGTCAAATTCATAGACATCGATTGCTGGGCAAGATAGGAATCCGACCAGGACACGGGCTTAAAATCTGCCAGAGCCACTGCCAGCGCGCCAAAACTATCGTTAATCAGTAGCACTCGACTACCATGCAACGGCAAGGTCATCTCAGCCAGGGTATTGAGCAAATACTCATCGGCAGCATCCCAAGCCTGAAGCACATCGTTTGATCGCAGCGGTAGACGCCGAAGCGTAAATTCGCCCTGCGCCACCGACATCTGAGTCGTCATCATCAAACTCCCGCGTTTCCAGCCAGATCCCGCGCGACCGCCTCGGCTACCCGCATGCCATCGACCGCCGCCGAAATAATACCCCCGGCATAACCTGCCCCCTCGCCCGCCGGAAACAAGCCGCGAGTGTTTAGACTCTGTAGCGTATCATCACTGCGCGTAATGCGAATCGGCGAGGAAGTGCGTGTTTCAACGCCGGTCAATAAAGCATCTGGGCGAGCAAAGCCCTTGATGGTCCGATCGAAAACCGGCAATGCTTCACGAATCGCACTGATGGCATACTCCGGCAACACCTGATCCAAATTAGTCAAAGTCACGCCCGGCGTATAGGAAGGTAGCACCTCACCAAATTGCGTAGAAGCGCGATTCTGCAAAAAATCACCGACAAGTTGCGCCGGCGCAAAATAATTACTTCCCCCCAACACAAATGCATCAGATTCCAAGCGGCGTTGCAATTCGATACCCGCAAGTGGATGATCACTTCCAAAATCAGCGGGCGTAATATCGACCACAATCCCGGCATTAGCGTTGTGCTCGTTGCGGGAATAGTGGCTCATTCCATTAGTCACGACGCGTCCAGTTTCCGAAGTTGCCGCAACCACTTGCCCCCCTGGACACATACAAAAACTGTAAACGGTTCGACCATTGCTGCAATGATGCACCAGCTTATAATCAGCTGCACCCAGCAAGGGATCGCCCGCATAAGTTCCCAAGCGGCAGACATCGATCATCTGTTGCGGATGCTCAATCCTGAAACCAATTGAAAACGGCTTCGGTTCGATATAGACGCCGCGCGCATAGAGCGCAGCAAAAGTATCCCGCGCACTATGCCCCACCGCCAAGACCACATGCCGAGTATCAATCCGGGTGTTATCCGCACAAATCAGCCCGGTAATCGCACCGTCTTCGATCACAAAATCCTGAATATGGGTCTCAAATCGAAATTCCCCGCCCGCCGCGATGATCTGACGACGCAAATTTTCGACCACCTTGACCAGACGTAAGGTCCCGATATGTGGCTTGCTGATGTACAAAATTTCCTCCGGTGCACCACAATTCACCAATTCCTGCAAGATATAGCGCATCCGATGACCTTTGTCTTTAATGCCGGTATATAGCTTGCCATCCGAAAAAGTCCCCGCCCCGCCTTCGCCAAATTGCACGTTTGACGCTGGATCGAATTGTTGCTTACGCCAAAAATTCCAGACATCTTTGGTGCGTTTTCGCACTATTTTGCCACGTTCAACAATCAAGGGCTTCAATCCCATTCGCGCTAACGCCAAAGCCGCAAGCAAACCGCACGGCCCCGAACCGATCACCACCGGCCGACTCTTGGCTGGCTTCGCGAAATACTCGGGAAAATGATAATTCTCGTCCGGACTGAGTTGAATATGAGGATTTGTACTGAACTTCGATAACAATGTAGCCTCATCCTTCACCTCGATATCCAAGGTATACACAAAATTGATCACCCCGCGTTTACGCGCATCATTACCGCGACGCCGAATGCGCAAGGCAAGCAATTGGTGTTCTTTAATCGCCAGTGTCTCCAAAACCCTGGCGCGTAATTGCTCTGGCGTATGGTGTAAATCGAGCTTAATTTCGGAAAGACGTATCATGGTCACAATCAGCTAAAGATGAAGAATGTCGATATTATCGGGTAAATTTCACCCATTTGAAAACAAAGTCCGAATAACCTCGAACAATGACACTAAGAGTCGATTATAATCTTCAGCAATTATTCACTTTCCGTAATTCCACAAATCCATGAAATACTTAGTTAAATATTTATCAATCGGTCTACTCGCCAGCGACTTAAGCGGCTGTGCCAGTTTTGGAGAAGGCGTCGTTAAAGCTGTGCTTGAAAAGCAGGAAGAGAACGATACTCGGCTGTGCGAAATTTGGGGCAAGTCCTTCACCGGTATTGCACCGCATTTAGATAATTCAAACGGCATCATGAAAGTGCTAATGGTCCATGGCGTTGGCGACCATCTACCGGGTTACTCCACGCAATTTCTCGAAAAATTGACCCGAGAACTTGGTTTAGAGGTGATGTCGGCACAGCAAAAGGATCTAACGCTCTCAAGCCAAACCATCCCGAATAAAAATCTCGGCAATTTACGAATCAAGCGCTACATGAGTAAAGACAAGCGCAGTGAAATGCTGTTCTACGAACTGACTTGGTCGATGATTACCGCCCCGTATAAGGCGGTACTGTCTTATGACAATTCCGGCGAATATTCATTCAGACGCGCTGAAGTCAATGATTTGATGAAAAAATTCTCCAATGACACCGGCCCCGATCCGATTATTTATCTGGGTGAAAGTCAAGATGACATCCTGGTTTCATTTGCCCAATCATTTTGCTGGATGGCCAAAACCAATTGGGATGGTTTACCTGAAAGTGGCACTCATGCCTGTTCGTTTAACGATGATGCCCTGGCCCAAAACATCCGCAAAGATCAATATGCCTTCATCTCGCACAGTTTAGGCAGTCGCATTACCATTGACGGCCTACAACGGATCGCCGGTTTGCTCGATAAACGCAACCCTGCCTTCCACGAGGCGCTAAAAGATAAGGAAATTCCGATTTACATGATGTCGAATCAATTACCGATGCTGCAACTTGGTCGAAAATTACCCGACATCTACAACCAAAACGCGACATATTGCACGGCAAACGGAGAAAAATATGCGCAACGCATGGTCGCAAAAACCCCGATCGTCGCGTTCAGCGATCCAAACGATTTATTGAGCTACGCAATTCCAAGCGGCTTTGTCGAAAAATATCTGGATTCACGACTTTGTGTAGACGTGACTAATATCAACATTAACGTGGCCAAAATATTCGATGCGTTCGGCCTGGGCAAAATGGCAAATCCATTAGCCGCCCATGTCGGCTACGATACCGACGATAGAGTCGTTGCACTAATCGCTAAAGGTATTGGTAACACCAATACCGAAAAGGTGATTAACGAGCGTTGCCATTGGGTTGAGACGATGTAAGATGGATGACACGTTCAAACGATAATATTGTCACTACAACAGTATAGGATGCGCTGAACGGAGTGAAGCGTATCGTTCGCGAACGATGCGCCTCCTTGCGTCGGCACATCCTATGTCATTATTTTATTTACATCTTATCGAGCTGAGGAGCCTGTAAAAGTATTCTGAAATTAAGCGAAACCACCTGTTCCGGCAATTAACAATCAATAACTTACAGAGAATTTTTAGTGATTTTTGTTAACTTTTACAATCCCTGAAGCTTGGGAACGAGACATTAAGACGGAGCTAACTGCAATTACCCTTTCATGAACCGAAGACAATTTCTTAAATACCTGCTGGCAACCGGCGGAATTGCCCTTGTCGGCTGCTATCCCACGGTTATCGAAAGAACCACCGTGCTCATTAACCGCTACAAAATTCCTGTCGACAATTTACCGATTGCATTTCATGGTTTTACCCTCGCACATTTGACAGATGTGCATTTGGGCTTTTTAGTTTCTGAAGCCTTCGTGGCAGAACTGGTCCAGCGCACCAATAGCTTACAAACGGATATCATCGTATGCACGGGTGATTATGTGCATGATCGCAATACCACGACCGAAATAGATAAGGTTTGGCCTATTTTATCCAAATTAAATGCAAGGTATGGCGTGTACTCAGTATTAGGCAACCACGACCATTGGGCGGATACTCATAGGTCATTGTATTGGCTGGAAAGATCAGGCCAAAATATTCGGCATCAATGCAAACCTATCCATAAAGATAATCAAAAAATTCTTATCGGTGGTGCCGGAGATTTTTGGGGCGATGAGCTGAATATTGATAAAGCTTTTGCAAATTCGGAACCAACAGATTTCCGAATTTTACTGTCACACAATCCTGATTCTGTGGATACGGACTTTTCGACACCCCTATCTTTAGTCTTAAGCGGCCATACTCATGGCGGTCAAGTAGTGATTCCGTATTGGGGGCCGCCACGCTTGCCGGTTGAAAATAAAAACTATTCCAGTGGTCTGATTTCGACCCCCAAAACGCAATTATTTATTAGCCGCGGTACCGGCTGGTCCATTTTGCCGGTGCGCTTTAACTGCTACCCGGAAATTGCGGTATTAGAGCTATGCCTAAAAGGCTGATAGACACGACCTATAACGACCATGACTCAGAACACGGAATTCGTCAAGCAGAGCTTGTGATTAGGCGTTCCCAAACTGGAATTTGGGAACGAGACACGTTGTAAGATGGAACGCGACAAAACCCCAAAAAAGTGCGCATAGCCAAAACTATGCGCACTTTTCGGTTTGTCAGCTATGACTGATTATTTGCCCAGCAACGTTTTCACTGAAGCGATAATACCGTCTGGATCGATGCCTTGGTGTGGGAATTGTTCCCACAAGCCGCCGCAACCTTCTTTGTAGGTACCAAGATGGTTGAATTTCGGTGTATAACCGCGCTCCAGCAACCAAGAGCCGAAACGACTACCCAGACCGGTTTTACGGTTGAACGACTCAACCACCAAGACCATTGGCGATTGACCTAATTTCGCCATCATTTCTTCATCGATCACGTTTAACGTTGGTTTGTTGATCAAACCGACATCGATGCCTTCTTTTTTCAGACGCTCAACCGCATCCAACGCACGGTATAACGCTTCACCGAAGCTGACCACGTAACCTTGAGTACCTTCACGAACCACTTCGTCTTTACCCGGAACGAATTTGTAATCGCCGCCGAACATTTCTTTGCCGTCGCTATCAAGAATCAATGGCACTTTTGAACGGGTTGAGAACACGAAACGCAGACCTGGATTGAAGAAGATTGAATTAACACAGGCGCGCATTTGGTTTGGATCGGCCGGGAAGTACAAGCTGGTCGCATAACCATCACTCAAGCCATTGTCGGCAAACATATTGTTCAAACCGAAGTGGCAAGTGTTGTCGGCCATATCGTCAATACCTGAGTGCGAGTAGTGGCTCAACACGTTGGAATTGTTCAAGCGCGCCATGGTGATTTCGGAAATACACATTTCCAAGAACGCGCTGAAGGTACCGAAGATACCTTGTTTGCCCGCTTCCATACCGAAACCGGCTGCTGCCGAGAAGTTACCGCGCTCCATAATGCCTGAAGAAATAAAGACTTCAGGATAGGCATCGTGGATTTTTTTCAAGCCGCATGAGCCTTCTAAATCGCTATCAACCACGCGAACGCTGTTGACGCGTTGAGCTTCGCTCATTTTGCTTAACACCGATACGCAAGCATCACCGAATACGTTACGGTTAGCATCCCATTTGTCAGGGCTGGAACCCAAAAATACCGCTTCGTTTTTAGGCGCTTTAATGGTTTTCAAATGATCGGCTGCCGCTTGTTGGCCGCGTGCTTCCAGATATTCGACCGCCACCTTGACTGATACCACGTCATGACCGTGGCAAGAGCCTTCAAGGCCTGCAATGCCTGGACACATTTTACGATAGTTGATAACTGCAACCGGACCGTCAGTGTTGATAGCTTGGACGATGCGCTCGTATAAGCTGTCGACGTCTTCGCCATCACCTTCGAGAACGGTAACGCCTTGACCTGCTAAGGTTTTGGCAGTGCTGCAACCTGTCAAATACTCAGATGGGTGACCGGCAATGGTCACATCGTTATCGTCGATCAATAATTTAACGTTTAAGCCTTGAGCCACCGCGAAACGCGCAGCTTCGGCATCGTTACCTTCTTGTTGTGAGCCATCGGAACCCAAGCAGAATAATACTTTGCGCGGATTAGCGATCGCAACACCATTAACATACGGCCACATGTGACCTAAACGGCCTGAACTGAATTTAACGCCCGGTGTGAAACCTAATTCCGGGTGACCCGGTAAATGCGAATGCGCAGCACGATATTCCATTAAACGCTCGGCAGGCAAAGCACCTTCGAGGGCTGCCATCAAGTATTGAGTACCTACCCGGTGACCGGCTTCATCAAAGAAAATCGGTACGTATTTGTTTTGTGAACCGCGAAATAAGGCATCCATGATCATGACTTCGGGTACGGTATCGTATGGGCCCCCGGTATGCCCACCTACGCCTCTTGCAGCACCCGTTGCGGTAAAGAAGACGATGGCGTCGCGGCATAACTGAATGTTGGCTTTGAGGCTGGCTCGTTGCGCATCAGTCAGTTTTGGCACGCTAGCGTCTAATGTTACGCGCTGATAAGCACCAAGATCAATCGGGAAATTTGACATAGTTTACTCTCTCTTTGGTTAGGGATTGGGAACGCGCTCGAACACTCGTTAAAGAAACGGTAGATCTGCAAATTGTTATTGGTTCTACTTGCATGCAGGCTCTCGGCAAAAGTGGCAAAGCGTATTTTGAATAGGGAAAAGTCCTATCTACCGCCAACATTACACCTTGTTGATCCCACTGGGCAAGCGATTTTAGCGTTGATGTGAAAAATCCTGAGCACTAATCTTCGCGCCCGATTGGAGCTAGTGCTAAATCCTTGTTTTCGTTAAAAACCATTTTTAGGTATAAACGAACAAATCGAAGGAAATAATGAAAAAAGCAGAAGCATTGCCGATTATCGCCAAAAGGTGTCGCAAAGGCATCCGCCACAAGGGCGTTGAGGTCGCTACCTGCACCGTAGCCTGGATGGAATCCAGGAATGACGGTGTCAGACCATGGATTTCGCCAGCTCGTCCAGGTGACCTTGCTTTGCTGTAATGTGTAAAACGAATCTTATCGCGCACCTGATCCAGGAGTTTTTTGGGAAGCATGGATGTCGTATTTGTTTGCCTACTTTGTTCCATTACTATATGATTTTAGTTGATTTTTATATTAAAATAATTTAATTCTACTTATTATTCGACAAATTGATTTGGGTTATTGGACAAAATGTCGTATCCATTACGTTAGGCTCAAAGAATGCGAATTACGATTAATTTCGGCGTAGACAATATTTTGTTCGGTATGACCGAGGCTGAAGTAATTTGTGCATTGGGCCAACCTGACAAAACAGTTGTCACCGACTACGATGATCGCGAACTCTACTACAACCAGCATAAACTCGTACTAAAAATCGAGATAGAAAACAATGCTCGTTTAGGTTGGATTGAAGTGCATAATTGTCATGCTCGATGGTCTGACATTGATTTATGTAATATTCAGAGAGCCACATTGCTGGAATTACTCAGTGCTGAATTAGGTGATTCATACGAATGCGAAGACTATGGTCACATGGAATCATATAGTTTCAACAAGCACTGGATTGAACTCCAATATGAATTTGATGAGTTAACCTCGTTTAATTTCGGTGTACCCTATGATGATAATGACAAACCACTTTGGCCTATACCGAGAAACTAACATTACGCTCAAACTCGATAAGATGCGCATAAAAAATCATATAGGATGTGCCGACTTAAGGAGGCGCATCGTTCGCGATTGATGCGCTTCACTTCGTTCAGCACATCCTATATGAACTACATCCCAACCAAAAACCACCCTGGAGCAATCTGGGCCTCTTAAGCCATCCAATATTCAAATCTATCGGAAGTTGCCTTAAGAACGCCCAAGCTTTTTGAGTTACTCTTTAAATTGTACGCTTGCTGAAATTGTATGTTTGGTGTGATGATATTGATCTGTATAATTATTTAAGACATCTCACTGACCCATGCCAACCTCAGAAGCCTTTCCAGATGTAGCTGATGTTGAGCGATTCGGCAACCTCTTGCTCTCGGCGTGGTCGCCGCCCTCAGGTAAGCCTCTGGCCGAAGCTTGGGTTGAGTCAGTTGTCGCCGCCTTACTAAAATCTCACCACAACCTCGTTCTCCTTGGTCACCGACCAGGAAAAGTTAAGAACCTCTGCAAAGACGAGTTGTCGGACGAAACGCGGTACTTGCTCGACTCTTTTACCCAAGACCCCAACTTCAGCTCTCTTTATCGCTTTCCTCCAGAGGCCGCACGAGTTTTATCTCCGCTATTAAGATCAGGTGATATCCATGTTCGCCAGAGGAGAACTGACGAGTCCACAGGGTTGACGCGTATTGATTCAAGCCACCTGGGTCGAGTGCTAGTTCTCTCTTCCTTAGCTGCAACCCTCCAAGCGATTCAAAACGTTGACATAGATGCGTCACTCCAAGTCACCCTATCCTGCCTAACCAATCCATATTCGGGTCTGCGACAGCCAGATTCAAAATGGCTTCGCTCCATCAGAAACTGGTCCAGCGCAGAGGTTGCGATTGGCTGGCAAGATAAGTCTCTACAAATACTGGCAGGCCGAGACACTCTGCGTCAGTTGCGGAATAATCTTCTAGACTGGCTGTCCACCTCAGGCAATAGAGAGTCTTTCCCCATATAAGCCCTTGCTCTTGAATAACGCCAATGTTCCGGCAAGTCCACATAACCACGTTTGACAGGATTGTTATGAATATAGGCTAAGCGTTGCATCAGAATCTTGTCATTATTCATTTCTTCTGGATGAGATTCTTCTTGCCAGAATTGATATTAGCTTTCGGTTTTGTGCTTGCGTTTGTAATACGCAAAATAGTTGAGCAACCTTGTTGCCTTGCGTTGCTCTAATAAATCGAGAACCTGTCTAGTGGTAAATGATTTGAATTGTTGTATGCGTTCGCTGTGCTGACTTGCGCTCGCAATAAAATGCAGGTGATTTTCCAAGATGACATAGGTATGGAGGCTGAAATCAGTATTTTCTTGCAACCAAATGAAGCTATCGAAAAAAAGCAGCTCTATACTAAAAAACAGCTTCAAAATATAATAGAGCCTTTCCTTATGCGGTAAATTGCAATACAAAAAGTTGCAATTATTCAAAGCAATTCTGGGAAGAGAATAAATAGCCCGGTAGACTGAGAAACGACCTTATTATTTGCTCGTGAATACACTAAAACAGGTAATTACAGATGAATTTGGTTTCTGAAATTGAAATAGCTGTAAAAAAGCTTTCACGCGATGAACTTTCTGCCTTTCGCGATTGGTTCCAAGAGTTTGACGCTGAGGCTTGGGACAAGCAATTTGAAACAGATGTTGCAGCGGGTCGCCTTGATGCACTTGCAGAGGAAGCGCTACTCGACCTTCGCGAAGGTCGGTGTACTGATTTGTGAGACATAGAGCTAACCCAAAATTCTGGCGGTTTTATGCTGAATTACCTGAAAATATTCAGCGTATTGCCAAAGAAAATTACAAAATACTAAAACGAGACCCTTATCATCCATCGCTTCATTTTAAAAAAGTTGGAAGATTTTGGTCGGTTCGAATTGGTATTCATTATCGAGCCGCAGCTATCGAAGACGGGCAAGATGTTGTCTGGTTTTGGATTGGTCATCATAGCGAGTATGACCGACTTCTAAACACTCACTAAGTGGTTCCGCGCGAACTCCATGCTATCTATTTGCGTATTGACACTACTGTCTCGCAGCAATGTCTCGTTCCCAAGCTAGAACTGGAAACGAGACAAACCAACTCACTGCCGACTATCGCCAATCGGCGCCGCAAAGGCATCCGCCACTAAGGCTTTGACGTTGCTACCCGTCAGGCTGCTCAAGAAGTCAATCAAGTCGGCAATTTCCTGCGGCTTTAACCCCAAAGGTCTGATCAATGGATCGAGGTTTTCATTGGCAAAACCACCCTGATTGTAAAACTGCACCACTTCTTCCAAAGTTGCCAACGAGCCATTATGCATGTAGGGCGCAGTCAGGCTGACGTTTCTGAGTGATGGCGTTTTATATTGCCAGCGATGCGCCGGATTTTGGGTGACTTCATAGTAGCCCAAATCGTTGGCTTTGGTTTCGGCGACCGACTGAATCAGTTCTTGTTTGATATCGACAAACACGCCCGGTGCGACCTGAACTTTACGCGCAGTCGGGGTTTTGTGCATCGATTGTTGATAGCCGATACCGGTATTGTGCAACTGCTGATCGGTGAATAAGGCTTGATCGGTGCCGATTTGATGACAATTCGTACAATTTGCCTTGCCACGAAATAATTCAAAGCCACGCTGCGCTGATGGCGTCAGCGCATCTGCCTCTTTGCCGAAATACCAGCGATCAAACGCTGAATCGGCAGAATTCAGCGCTCGTTCGTAACTTGCCAGCGCCATGCCGATAGTTTCCATCGTGGCTGGCTTGTCAAAAGCGTGTTCAAATAAGCCCTGATAATCGGGTTGCTGTTTAAGCTTGGCGATGACTTGTCCAATTGAGGGATTAGCCATTTCATTGGCCGCCAGTAACGGCCCCCACACTTGCTGTTCAAGCGTCGTTTCGCGCCCGTCATGAAACAGTTTTTGCGCAAAACCGACATTGTAGATCGTCGGAGCATTGCGCCGCACCGTTCGGCCCTCGATGCCGACCGAGGTCGCCATTTCGTTGCTGGTGAAACCTTGTTCAGGCACATGGCACATCGCGCATGAAAACGTGTTATTTAAAGACAAGCGCCGATCGTAAAACAATTTGCGTCCGAGCTGAATTTTGGCGTCGGTCAAGGGATTTTCCTCCGGCGTTGGCACCGGCGGCAAACCGAGTTGTGGGCGTTGCGCTTCTTGCAATAAATCCAGCGCCTGTCCCTTGCGATCAAGCAGCGCGATTGAATGGGTTTGATAGTCGGCTGAGGCATAGTTGGTTTTGTTGTCACCTGCCTGGTAAAGCTCGGCACTATTCAGCGCAGGACGAAGCGTTTCGGGCGTTTTTGAGGCATTCAGCAAGACGGTTTTTAAATCATTGATCAAGGTATCGGGATGCAGGAAAGTCACGCTGTAGATATTGCGAATTTGCTGCTGGCTGTCGATCAAGTAGACGCGCAGATCGTGATTGAAAGTGCCAGTGAATTTACCCTCAGCGTCATAGACCTTCTGAATGTTCTGCGGGTAACGCGCCAGAATCGGCTCTAGTTCTTGTTCCGATTGCGTGGTTAAAAATTGCCAATCAATTCCGTCGCCTTGCAGATTCTCGCCATAGACCCGCATACGTTCGGGCGTGTCGTGCTCGGGATTAAAGCTCAGGGTTAGTAAGCGCAATTGCTTTTGCAATTCGGGCTCTTTAGCCAAACGCGCTTTTATTTTATGCAATACCATCGTTGCCAGCGGACAACCGTTGACATCACTACACGCCGAATAGATAAAACTTAGTAAAACAACTTTGCCGCGATAGAGTTGATGCAAAGTGGTACGCTGAGCATCGCTGGTCAGCACCGTACCGTCTCCGGCTTGGCCCAATACCGGCAAGGCATAGCTGCCGGGGATGGGTGGCTGAAATTGCAGATTTTGATAGGCAGGCGCTAACTCAGGCGTGGCTTGTTGTTCCGCAAGCGCATTGATCGTGCAAATGCTTATTACAACGCTGAATATTATCTGCGTGAGCCTATGGGTCTGCATATCTTAATTCCTATCTTGTTCAGACGATAAACCTAAAAGCCTTGCCGGGCAGGAGCACAGCAAGGCTTTAATATCACTACGGTTTTATAGCTGGTGGTGCGGCTTCACTTTTCGCGACATCATTTTTGACCGTATACAAGGAATACGCGCCAAAACGCATTTGATGCGCTCGACCTAATTTTTCTTTAGTAAAGTCGATCGCGAATTGCTCTTTCAGTTTTTTGCCGTCCCAGGAATACGCTTTCAGGAATTGCTCATTATCCTGATTCTTCTTATCCCAATTCGCGAGCAACGATGAGGTGTAATACAGACGTTTGCCATCCCAACTTGAGGACACCATATTTAACTGTGCTCCGATTTTTTGCTCCATCACCTGTTTAGGTTTGAATGGATCGGTGATATCAAACGCGCGCGTTTTGCCGTCCATAAAGGTATTCACCCAGAGCATTTTGTCGTTACTTGAGATGGAAATATCCACCGGCAACGGGATTTTGCTTGGATCACCGATATCGGCGACTTCTTTGGCCTGCCAACCATTGTCTTTATCTTCGTAGATCAACCAGATTTTGGAGGTCAATGCGGTGGTCGTGAAACAGTAATTGTGACTAGGGTCCCAGGCACAACGGATTTCAAGCGGCGCACCCGGCACGTCGAAAATCTTTTTCGGCTGTTTGGTATGTAAATCCCATTGCACGACGGTATTACCGAAACGCTTCATGGCTTCAGGATCGGCGAGCATTTTGCCGAAATCCATCATATAGTTTGACCAGCCGGTAAACGCGGTGGTCAACATCAGGTTGCGCCGTGGCAGTACCCGAACATCGTAGCCGTAGCCATCGGCATATTTGCCGGTTTTAACTGCGCCACGCAAATCAGTATCAGTCGGCATCCAATGCGTTGCAACATATTCGCCTGCGTTGGTATATTCAACCAAGGCAGTCCGGCCACCGTGATCTTTATTATTGGACAATCCGGTAATCATGATCCGACCCGGCAAAGCGTAGGTAGAGTGCGGACCAACTACACCACCACTTTTATCGACAAAATCAGTAATCGTTTTGACCAACGTCGGTTTGGATGGATTGGTATGGACATCAAAGATAAATATTTTGTTGGTATCAAGGCCACCCGCCCATAAAAACTTACGATCATCGGTGAAATCGGAGTGATGCGCCTCGTTGCGGCCGCCAACCGATAAGGTATTGATCACCTTGCCGTATCGCGGTGATTTGGGATTCACATCGACCGTTACCAGTTTATCTTGTTCATCGCCCAAGCCTTCGACACCGAGTGTCCAGACATAAACAAAATCTTCCTGACCGGTAATCTTAGCCATGTAAGGTGATGCACACGTTTCATCGGCTTGGGCGTCGATGGTCATACCAAAACCCAAGGCCAGCGTGGAACAGGCGACCAGACTGGTTTTAAGTAATGTCTGCATGAAATTATTATTCTTGAGTTTGCTCATATCCTTCTCTCTTTTTAATTGTGGGGGTGAAACAACATGGTGCACGGGGTAGTTATGCAATAACTCCTTGAATTAAGCTTATTCAGCTCGGGTAGGATCGATAATGGTTTTCACCTGTTCGATACGATTGGCCGGAAAGCCACCTTGCTCAGCATGTTCTCGAATCGTCTCAGCATCGGGTGCCAAATACAGGCAATAAATTTTGTTGTCGGTGACAAAACTTTCGAGCCATTGGATCTGTGGCCCCATCGCCTGTAAGATGCTACAGGACTTTTGTGAAATGGCTTGTAATTCTTCGGCACTTAATGCGCCAGCCCCTGGAATTTCGCGTTCAATAATAAATTTTGGCATGTTTGACTCCTATAATATATGACCGGTCGTCTTCTTTTTAAATAAAAAATTAGACGGTAAAATAATCGTCCAATAAATCCTCAATACACTCCTTCACGGGAGCAATCGATTGTTCGATTTTCATTCGTAGCAATGCGCCCTGCCAGCTATTTGCCAGCAAATCCGCCATGCGCCTCGCGGATCTATCGGTACGCACGCTGCCTTGTTGCTGGGCTTTGGCCAGCCCCACTTCAAGAAGATCTCGATAACGCTGCACAGCAGTTTTCAGGGCGATACGACAAACATCGCTAGTATCACCGATTTCACCCATTAAATTGCCTAACAAACAACCACCTTTAAAATCGCCTTGTTCCAGTTCCGCAATTAACTCGGCGAAATATAATCTTAAAGCGCTTAGGGCATCCAAGTTTGGATTGTTCAGATGCCCGGCCAAATGGTTAATAAATGGTTCGATGTAGTGATTGACCACTTCCGCCCCAAAGGCTTCCTTGCTGCCAAAGTAGTTATAAAATGACCCTTTGGGAATTTGGACAGTATCCAAAATTTTTTTCAGACCCGTACCGTGATAGCCCTGCTCCATCAGCAAGCTAACGCCCTGATCGAGCAATTGTTCGCGTTTAATTTGTTTAGCTAATGTTGCCATGGAAAAATTATATGACCAGTCGTCTTAATTTGCAAACAAATTTTTTGATCAGCCATGAAATTGATTCACGGCTGACCAAATTGATTAAACTAGCTCAGCGCCTTGGCATTACCAGCATGCAAACCACATTCTTTTTTGGTACTATCTTCCCACCACCAGCGCCCCGCGCGCTCATGCTGATTAGGCAAGACCGGACGCGTGCACGGCTCACAACCGATACTGATATAGCCATGCCCATGCAATTCGTTAAACGGCACTTGGTAAGCTTCGATATGATCCCACACCTGCGCCGAGCTCCAATTTAACAAAGGATTAAACTTAAATAGTGGTTTCTCAGGCGTTCCAAAAGCACCATCCTGTTCAAGCTCCTGAAGATTCTGCCGAGTATCCAGACTTTGATCTTTACGTTGCCCAGTAATCCAGGCATCCAAAGTTTTAAGCTTACGCCGCAACGGTTCTACCTTACGAAGGCTACAGCACTCCTGATGCCCATCCTCATAAAAACTAAACAAGCCCTTTTGCTTAACAAAAATATCCAGCAATTCACGATCCGGCGTCAGTAATTCAATCTGAATCTGATAATGCTGACGAACCTTATCAATAAACCGATAGGTTTCAGGATGCAAACGCCCGGTATCAAGACTGAAGACTTGAATGTCCTTGCGGATTGCGAGGGCGAGGTCAATCAACACCACATCCTCTGCGCCACTGAACGAAATTGCAATATTGTCGAAACTTTCGAGCGCGGCTTTTAAAATCTTACGCGGATTTTTTCCGCTTAACTCAGTTTGCATAGTAGCTAAATCAAAGGTACTCATAGTGCTCTATATAAAGACTGTATTGAAAAACTAACGCTGAGCAAAATAATTGCTCAAAAACGTATCGAATGAAAGTTGGTCAGTGCTTTCAATCGCCTTTTGCGCTTCAAGCGATTGCGTAGCCAGTGCGGTAAATTTTGCGGTAACCACGTCATCAAGCTTTAGCTCGGCAAAATAATCGCGATTTTGTAAGGATTTACTTAGGGCAAAATCGGCAAAACACAGATTTTCTTCACGCATATCCGCCAGAATTCGGGCCGAAGGTGTCAAATCAGGATTTTGTACTGCCATTTTTTGAAGTTTGAGCGCTTTGGTATAAGGCCGCTCAGCAATACCGCCATCAAGCACCTCACAAAGTAAATGCATATCGTCCAGAATATTGCCCGCCCAATCCTTTAGCGTAATATTCTGCCCCAGCCGCTCCAATTCTAAACCCGGCTTCCGCCCGTAATGTGCAACAGCGAGCTGGTTTTTATTATTCACCTGCTGCTCAGCACTTGAATACAAGGGACTTTCCTGCAGTAAACAATTTAACAGAAAGGCTTCAAGAAAATAAGCCGTACTCTGGTCGACGCCTAAGGGATGATATAAATTATTGTCGAGCGAACGCATCTCAACATAGCGAACCCCACGTTTTTGCAAGGCTAAGGTCGGTTTTTCACCAGAATTAATGATTTGTTTTGGCCGAATCGTGCCGTAAAATTCATTCTCAATTTGCAAGATATTGCTGTTGAGCTGTTGATATTCTCCGTCCACTTTTACGCCGATTTTTTCATACTCGGGATAAGGTGTACTGATCGCTTCACTCAATGTCTCAACATAACCTTCCAGACTATTAAAATCGACACGCAAACCTTCTTGATTTTTACTTTTGTAACCGATATCACTCATGCGTAACGAGGTCGCATACGGGTGATAGAGAGTTGAGGCGTTAAATTCATCAAAATGCGTGATTAGTTCAGGACGACTGCCGAAAAAGCTTTTGCAGATCGCTGGCGACGCACCAAAAAGATATAACACCAGCCAACCGATGCGTTGAAAATTACGAATCAATCCAAAATACGCCTGATTGATAAAGGTTTGCAAATCGGTATCAGCAGAACTCACCTGATGTAAAAACACCCATAAAGCGTCAGGCACTGAATAGTTAAAATGAATGCCCGCAATAGCCTGCATGCTCCGCCCATAACGATGCCATAAACCGCGCCGATAAATGTGTTTCATTTTACCGATATTCGAGGCTCCATATTCGGCGATCGGAATACTCAAATCGCCATCAATCCCACACGGCATACTGGTCGCAAGCAATAATTCATGATCGAGCTTTGTATAAACAAACTGATGAATTTGCTCAAGGTAAGTCAAGGTTTCCAGAACATTTGCAAACGGCGGCGTAATAAACTCCAATAACGCTTCGGAATAATCGGTAGTAATTGAAGCATGCGCCAATGCCGACCCTAATGCGACCGGATGTGGCGTTCGAGCAATCATTCCGAACTCAGAAATGCGCAAACTTTCCCTTTCGATGCCTTTTAATCCGCCAATAAGCAGTGATTGTTGATGATGGTCGAGCAAACATTGTAAACGGTCGCTCGCTTGGTAATTAAGTCTTGGCATAAAGTTGAGTTTTCGTACTCACGATTTAAATGATAACCTACTATTATACAAGGTATTGAGATTGACACAAAAGCGAAAATCGAATAACCCAACCCGTTACGCTTCTCATAAATCAAGACCAATCAAGTATTTACTCCACCGTCAATAGCCCACTATCTTGAAAAGACAAGGGTTTGGATATTCAGTTATAATTGAATGTTTACAACGAATCATCAAAATCAAGCATGTCAGAAATCCTTTCAGAATTACAACGACGCCGAACTTTTGCCATCATTTCCCACCCAGACGCCGGAAAAACCACCTTAACCGAAAAATTATTGTTATTCGGAGGCGCCATCCAGTTAGCTGGAAGTGTCAAAGGTCGAAAAGCGGCGCGCCATGCAACCTCGGACTGGATGGAAATGGAGAAGCAACGCGGGATTTCGGTCACCACGTCGGTCATGCAATTCGAGCACAAAAATAGCGTGATCAATCTTCTCGATACACCAGGCCACGAAGACTTTTCCGAAGACACTTACCGCACCCTGACCGCCGTTGATTCTGCCCTCATGGTCATTGATGTTGCCAAGGGCGTTGAGGATAGAACGATTAAATTGATGGAAGTGTGTCGTTTACGCGCTACGCCTATTTTGACCTTCATCAACAAATTAGACCGAGAAGGCCGCGAACCGATCGAACTGATGGACGAAGTTGAATCAGTCTTAAAAATCCAATGCGCACCAATGACTTGGCCGATTGGCATGGGTAAGCGCTTCAAAGGCGTTTATCACCTTTATAAGGATGAAATTCACTTATTCAGCGCCCAACATGGTGGCCGAATTGCTGAAGCTCAAGTCATTAAAGGCTTATTCAACCCACAACTCGATGAATTATTAAAATATCAAGCTCAAGAATTGCGCGATGAAATTGACTTGGTAAAAGGCGCAAGTCATGAATTTGATTTAGAGGCCTACTTGGCCGGAACCCTGACGCCGGTTTTTTTCGGCTCAGCGATCAACAACTTCGGCATCATCGAATTACTTGACGCCTTCGCCGAATTCGCTCCTTCGCCCCGCCCTCGCGCAACGGAACAACGATCAGTAAATCCGGAGGAAGCCAACTTTAGCGGCTTTGTTTTCAAAGTGCAGGCCAATATGGACCCCGCTCACCGTGATCGAATCGCATTTTTAAGAGTCTGCTCTGGAAAATTCGACAAAGGTATGAAATTAAATCATGTTCGAATCGGCAAGAATATTCAGGTCGCCAATGCGATTACCTTTCAGGCCGACAGTCGAAAAAATGTCGAAGAAGCCTTTCCGGGCGATATTATCGGCTTGCATAATCACGGTACCATCCAGGTCGGCGATACCTTTACCCAAGGTGAAGCGCTAAAATATGGTGGCATTCCCTATTTTGCACCGGAATTATTTCGCCGAGTCGTCCTAAAGGACCCGCTTCGCGCCAAAGCGCTGCAAAAGGGTCTCGTACAACTGACCGAAGAAGGCGCAACCCAGTTATTCAAACCTCTGAAAAACAATGACCTCATCCTGGGTGCCGTGGGTATTCTGCAGTTTGATGTCACAGCCTTTCGCCTGAAAGATGAATATAACGTCGAATGTGCTTACGATAATGTAGCCGTTAACACAGCGCGCTGGGTCAGCTCAGAAAACCCCGTAAAACTTGAAGAATTCAAACGTAAAGCATTTGAAAACCTAGCCGAAGACGGCGGCGGCTATTTAGTGTATTTGGCCAACAGCCGCGTTAACCTTCAACTTACTCAGGAACGCTGGCCGGACATCAAATTTAGCGCTACCCGCGAGCTTTAGGGCTTTTCTTATTTATCAATTTTCTCAATGGGCATTTTGCCCTTTCCCAATATCTCTATAGGTGAACAATGACTATTAATGCAGACGATTTTAAACAGGCTTTACAATATTGGGCCAGCGGCGTCACTGTCGTCACAACCCATTCTAAAACCCACGGGCGCTTAGGTATGACGGCAACTTCCTTTTCAAGCGTTTCAGTATCACCACCGCAAATACTGGTGTGTATTAACGATTCAGCATTGTCCGCAGCCGGTATCACGGAAAGCGGCTACTTTGGCGTCAATATTTTAAACGAGAATCAAAAAGATATTTCAAATCTATTTGCAGGCGGCGCAAGCGAACAGGATCGATTTGCCAGCGTTGCCTGGAGCGAAGGCATGCAAGAAATTCCGGTTTTAGATGAAACAATCGCTACGCTTCAATGCGAAGTGGTAGAACAAGTTCGAGCAGGAACTCATTGGATAATTATTGGAAAAGTCATGGATGCTATGTGTAGAAACGGCGAACCATTACTTTATTATCGAACTCAATACAAAAAACTGTCAGGAGAAAGTCTTTAAAAAGCTTTTTGCACTTTAAAGGAAGAGGTTAAAACAGAGGAGGATAAAAAACCCTCTCGCCAAATAACGAGAGGGTTTATTTTTTATTCTACAAATACGTTGTTCAATCTTTTTGTTTTTTCTAGAGCTGCAGCAGCGGCTTGTTCTGTTACTGTTGCGCCTTTCATCTCAAGATGTTTAGTTTCGTCTTGTTTCAGTAAAACTGCCAAAACTACGATTGAGAAAATGATCGCACCAATGTACACCCAAAAGTTGTCTTTCTTTTCTACTTCTGCCATTTTTTTATCCTCTAGGATTAATTATTATTAGTAAAGCCCAGCCCCTTAATTCAGAGCGAGCTATAGTTTATAGCCATAGCCTGTTTGTCGATGAATCTAGTGCTTCTAAACGACATGTAATTTATATCATGGCGGCGGTTTTGTGTCAAAACCATTTTACAATTATAAATTTCAACAAGACTATTGACTTTATTAACAATGTTAATTATCGATATATAAGTTAACTACCTTGTAATAACATGTTAAATTCTTCTCTAAAAAAACGCCCTACAAATTTAATAGCCTACTATCTATCCATTCGGCAAGCACCAGAGCACACAACCAATTCTTAGTTTACCATGCAAATTGAGTATGATGAAACATCTCATCTGCACACTCATTCCTACATCAATGGAAGCAATTGCCCTAATATTTTTCCATTGGTAACTAAAATTTGTTTAGGAAAAATTCCAGGATTACCCTTAAAGTCTGTAACCGTTGCCCCTGCTTCTGCTGCAATTAAAGCACCAGCCGCAACATCATAGAGATTCAACTCCTGCTCCCAAAAAGCGTCCACTTGACCATCCGCAACCAAACAAAGATCTATCGCAGCCGAACCAAAACGACGATGCCCGGTCGTTTTCTGAGCTATTCTACAAAAGCGCTCCAAATTGTTCTCTTCCAAATAAGAACGCAAACAGGCGAAACCCGTAGCAATCATCGCATCATCTAAATTATCTTCAGAAGACACCTTAATAGATCGTGCATTTTTCCAAGCGCCTTTGCCTTTTTCAGCACAATAATAATCATCCAGTGCTGGCGCATAAACAACTCCGAAAATTAATTCTTGATTAATTTCCAGCGCTACACTAATACCCCAAAAATACTGACCTTTCGAAAATGAATGCGTGCCGTCAATTGGATCAACTATCCAACGAGATTCTTGGTTAGCGCTTTGTCCACTCTCTTCCCCCCAAAATCCGAATTGAGGATATTCATGAGCTAGAGCATTCTTAAGATATTTTTCAACGGCAATATCTGCTTCCGTCACAAAATCGCGCGGTTTTTTCTTACTGACTTCTATTGTATCCAGATTCTTAAAATACCCTAAAGCGATCGAACCTGCTTCACGGATTATATTTTCGAGTATGACAGGGGAAATTGACATAGGTTTAAGGTTTCACAAAGTAGTCATTAAGGCTTCGATTATAGCAATTTGCATTTAAAAACGCCCACTTCAGTTCAGAACTAAAATCAAGCCTAACAGGAAATCAAAATAAAAAGGCGGTTTGAAATCACAAACCGCCTTATGTTTAATCAGCACCAAGCAACAACGAATAAAAAATCACCCGGTTGCTGCGACAAAGCTAATCAGAGATTACGAGGCGAAGTTAGCCGCAGCAAAATCCCAATTCACCAGCGCCCAAAATGCTTCCAAGTATTTAGGACGTACATTACGATAATCAATATAGTAAGCATGCTCCCAAACATCACAGGTCAACAATGGCGTCTGACCACTTGTCAAAGGACAACCGGCATTACTGGTACTTACCAAGGCAAGACTGCCATCCGCATTTTTGACCAGCCACGCCCAACCAGAACCAAAAGTTGTTACCGCACATTTTGCGAATTCCTCCTGAAATGCTGCAAACGATCCAAATTTCTCACCGATTGCGTCAGCTAAAGCACCTGTTGGCTGACCACCACCATTGGGCGATAAACCGTTCCAATAAAATGTGTGATTCCAAACCTGAGCCGCATTATTAAAAATACCGCCAGATGATTTTTTTACGATTTCTTCCAGAGACAAACCTTCAAATTCAGTTCCAGGCACCAAATTATTCAGATTGGTCACATAGGTTTGATGATGCTTGCCATAATGAAAGTCAATCGTTTCCTCAGAAATATGAGGTGCTAAAGCATTCTTTGCATAAGGCAAGCTTGGAAGTTCAAAAGCCATGGGGTTTCTCCGTCAATTAAAAAACAAAATTTCAAATACATTCAACTGAACCATATACCAACTTAAGTTTAGGTCAATTGAACATTACCTACTAAATTACTATAGTATTATTACTTTATCACTGCTATAGACTTTCATAAATTAAATTTCCGAAAATACGAAAATTCCCTCTTTTGTCGGTATGCTTGACGCCATAAGAAAATACCGCCAAAGGAATGCTTGAATGATAGCGCTCACCTTCTCCAAACTGATTTTAGAAAAACTGAAAGA
>CANNKG010000032.1 GCA_947505105.1 Methylococcaceae bacterium
TCCGAAACTTGAAAGCTGATAATTATCTCTCGGTATAGCTAAATAGTCAACAAAAATTATTTATTTTTTTTAATCAGCAACATGGAACTCATTTATCGCTAAATCAAGCTCTTTTTCAAACAAAAGAGCCAATTTAGCTAATATTTTTTTATAAGATAATTCAATTTTTATTTGATCATCTCGGCTCGGCACATTTAAAACATAATCTGCAACCGGAACATTCCCATCCGGACGTCCAATCCCAATTCTTAATCGTAAAAAATTATTTGCACCTACCTGCGCAATAATATCTCTCAATCCATTATGACCAGCATGACCGCCATTTTTTTTCAATTTTACTACGCCAGGCACAAAATCGAGCTCATCATGAATAACCAATATTTCATCGATCTGCAACTGGTGATAACGCATGTATGCAGCAACCGAAAACCCACTTTTATTCATGAAAGTCAACGGCTTCAATAAAACCACATCATGCCGATCAATTTTTACCAATGCAATATGCGCGTTATACTTTTTATTATTTTGCCACAATGCATTTGACGCACTAACCAGTTCATCAACAAACCAGAAACCAGCATTATGACGAGTATTCTGATACTGCTGACCCGGATTACCCAAGCCTACTATCAGCTTGATCATCTAAGAACACGCCCAATATTTAGGCCGATGCAACCGAACCCGCAATTTTTACAACAGCCAAATCATTTTCTTCATTATGCTCATGCAACAACTCGACAAACTGCACCCCCACTGGCGGCGTCACATCATGCAAGTGAACCGACTCACCCAAACCAAGAGAAGCAATATCGATCTCAATAAACTCAGGTAAACTACCAGGTAAACAAACCACCTCAATATCACTCAATAAAGGTACCAGAATCCCGCCAGCCTTTAAGCCAACACAAACAGACTCCCCTTTAAAATGAACCGGGACATGCACGCGAATCTGCTCCTGCATATCAACGCGCTGAAAATCCATGTGCAAAATTTGAGGTTTTGCAGGGTGGCGCTGCAGCCCTTTTAGAACCACTTTCTCGGTTTTGCCATCAACTTTTAAATCCAGCACATGAGAATAAACCGCTTCATGCACAAGATGCTTTAAAACTTCATTATGGCTCAATGTCAACATTTCCGGATTTGCATGCCCGCCATAAATTACTGCCGGAACAAGCCCTTGACGACGAATTGCTTTTACTGCATTTTTGCCTGACTGCTGACGACGCTCTGCGACAAACTCAAACACGCTTGACATTTTTCTCTCCAAAACCGTGCCTCTAAAAGCACTCACTACAAAATAAAAAATCTGTTAATCCACATAAAGAGAACTGACCGACTCACTAGCCGCAATACGCCTAATCGTCTCAGCCAACATCTCCGCAACACTCAATTGTCTAATTTTATCCGACGCAAGAGATTCCTCACTGAGAGGAATGGTATCAGTCACCACTAACTCATCCAAAACAGAAGCATTAATATTTGACAAAGCTTTACCAGATAAAACCGCATGCGTACAATAGGCAACCACTTTTAAGGCACCATGCTTTTTCAAAGCGGCCGCGGCGTGACATAACGTACCCGCAGTATCCACCAAATCATCTACCATAACACATGTTCTACCCTGAACATCGCCAATAATATGCATAATCTCAGAGACATTGGCTTTTGGCCGACGCTTATCAATAATTGCCAAATCAGCATCATCCAGTCTTTTTGCCAAAGCTCTCGCCCTAACAACACCACCTACATCGGGAGATACGACGATTAAATTCGGATACTTCTGACGCCATACATCACCCAATAAAATTGGCGAAGCATACACATTATCAACAGGGACATCAAAAAAACCCTGAATCTGATCAGCATGCAGATCAACCGTCAATACTCGGTGCGCACCCGCCTCTTCAATTAATTTTGCAACTAATTTTGCCGTTATAGGCACCCTCGCCGAACGCGAACGCCTATCTTGACGAGCATAGCCAAAATATGGCAATACCGCCGTAATTCTTGACGCTGACGCCCGCTTAACCGCGTCAATCATCACCAATAATTCCATTAAATTTTCATTAGTAGGCGCACATGTTGATTGAATAACAAAAACATCCTTACCTCGGATATTTTCCTGAATCTCAACCTGCACCTCCCCATCACTAAAGCGCCCAACAACCGCCATTCCTAGGCGCATATTAAGCTTTTTTACAATCCCTTGAGCCAAGGCTAGATTGGCATTACCTGAAAAAAGCATTAATGAGACATCACTCATTCAAGCACTCCTAATCAGTAGAATTTATTCAATGCAGAAAAATGGCTGGGTCGCAAGGATTCGAACCTTGGTATGCGGGGATCAAAACCCCGTGCCTTACCGCTTGGCGACGACCCAAAAATTTGAATATTTACTAAACCCTACAAAAATTGTTCAAGCTTAGAATATAACGGTGACTTATTATTTGCCTTAGCTATGTATACCTGCCAATCGCGACTGAGTAAGTTATACACATTCCTTGCCTCAACCTCGGAAGAAAACTCGGCAAATACACACGCCCCCGTACCAGTCAATCTTGCATTCGCATATTTTGACAATTCAGCTAATGCAATACGCACTGGTTCATAACGCTTCTTAACAACTACAAGACAATCATTACCTATCTGCCCTGCTGTAAAGTCTGCTATTATGATCGGTTTGCTATCCCTTGTCAATTCTTTATCTAAAAAAATTTCTTTAGTGTCTACATGACAATCTGGTTTAATAATAACAAACCAGCGCTCCGGAAGCTCTATATCCGTTAACCGCTCACCAACCCCTTCCGCCCAAGCAGCCGTACCATGAATAAATATAGGCACATCAGCACCCAAACTTAAGCCAAGCTCCATTAACTGACACTTACTTAAATTAGTTTGCCACAGCTTATTCAAAACAACCAAGGTTGTCGCAGCATCAGAACTCCCCCCGCCTAATCCTCCACCCATTGGTAGGTTTTTTTCTATCGAAATAACCACCCCTTGAGTCGTGCCGGTAAATTCCTTCAACAAATTAGCCGCGCGTACTGTCAAATCCTGCTGCGGCAATACCCCAGGAATAGGGGTTTCAAGCAATACCTGACCATCATCAACCGACTTAAAGCTCAACCAATCGCAAAAATCCACAAACTGAAAAACGGTCTGTAAAAGATGATAGCCATCAGCTCGCCGCCCAACGATACGCAACATCAGATTTAACTTTGCAGGCGCGGGCCACTTTTCGGACCAACCCACATCAATACCAAAATTAGCCATTTACCACCTTCCATTGATCAAAAACCAGCTTTAACTTAACGCGTTTATTCTGTATATCGAGCTTGCGGGGCAACTGTTGATTATTTATAGACTGCCATTCTTTGTAATCAATTCGCCACCCATCTTGCTCAAAACCACGTTTCAATTCACTTACCGAACGATCCGGATCAGGCAAGCCAATAACCCAATATACCAAGGCTCGAACTGGTACAAATACGCCCAATTTTTGCATCACAAATGAATCTGCATCATCCGACTGTTCAACATTGCCATCGCCGTCATCAATGCTGACATGACTCCCATCAAGCTTAATAAGTAATGTGCCCTGCCCTAACGGTCCAGAAAGATTGATTGTGTCATGCTCTGGATCATGACGCCATTCGACATTGGCCGACCAAGAGTCTTCAGCACTGGTTATGGCCATTCGCCCCTCAAAATGCCACTGACGAATTTCGCTCAGCGCCTTATGCGCGGCAACATCATAAATTTCCTGCCCAGAAAATATAGGTGCCTCAGCACAAGCCTGAAGTAATAAAACAAGAATTAACGCAACAAATCTATACATTAACAGAAATCTAATTTGCAAATAATCGCTGCTTTAACTCAAGCAAATAATCATCTTTCGGGTCTGTTTTAAGAACCTTTTCGAAGAGCTCGGTTGCCTCGTGTTTATTCCCTAATTTCCACAACACCTCAACCAAATGTCCGCCAATTTCTGATTCGGCTTGCTTTTCATAAGCTCTCTGCAAATAATTTCTAGCTTCGTCATATTTACCTTGCTTGTACAATAACCAGCCATAACTATCCATAATCACCGCCGTATCAGGCTGCAAAGTCATCGCCTTTTTTAAATATTTCTCAGCCTCTACATATCGCTGAGTTTTGTTCGCAAGCGTATAACCCAAAGCATTAAGTGCGGCTGCATCATCAGGATGGGTCTTTAAAATTTCCTTCAAATCTTTTTCCATTCCCACCAGATTACCCATACGTTCAGCGACTAAAGAGCGCGTATAAAGAAACTCTTTTTGCCCAGGCATCTCAATTAAAGCATCAGATAACACTTTATAGGCCTTAGCGAACTGCTTCTGCTCATTATAGAACTCAGCACGCATTGCTAACACGCGCACCCGTTGCTGTGGAAACTTGACCTGAATTCGATCCAAACGATCGAGCGCTTCCTGATAACGTTGCTCTTCCATTAACAGCGACACTGCCGTTAAAGCTGCCTCCATCTCAAAAGGCCCACCCGTGACACTATCAAACCAAATCAACGCTTTTTTTAAATCCCCCTCTTTGGCTGCCAATTTACCCAGGTAAAAACCAGCCTGACCCGACCATTCAGGCCTACTCGACAACATTTCAAGATATTTTTTGGCCTCAGCATCCTGCTGCAATTGCAAATGAAGAAGCGCCAACGAAAACGCACTATCCCCATCATCAGGATGCGCTTTTAATATTTCTTGATAAACGGCAATGGCCACCTGAAATTTACCTGCTTTTATTAAGGTCTGGGCGAGCATTCGTTTAAATTTCAAATCTTCAGGAAATTTAACAATCGCATCCCGCAAATAACGCTCTGCTTTATCAAACTCCCCCATCAAGACAGCCAATTGCGCCTGAGCCACCAGCGCTTTATCCCAAGAAGGCTGCAATGTTAGCGCACGTTGTAATTTTGCATCAGCAGCAGGATAATTCTTAGCTTGCATTGCCAATAATCCCTGAACAAAATAAATCACCGCCTGATCTGGATTTTTTACAGCCAATTCATCTAATACGGAAACCACTAGACTGGTTTTTTCAGTTTCACCCAGTGATTTAAGCAACTCCAACAAGGTAGCTTCAAACCCCGCCGGATCCAATTTGAGTAGGGTTTGCAAGTGATCTATAGCCGCCTTTTTTTGACCAGCGCGCAAGGCAGTTAACGCTGCAAGCGTATGAGCATTAATATTTCCCGAATCATGTTTCAACCAAAGATGAACCGCTTCATCTGCTTTGGTATTTTCCTGCATGAATAATGCGATTTTGGCGGCACGTTCAGCAAGCCTAACATCATCAACCTGATTCGCGGCCTGCATATAACTTTCCAGCGCTACATCATACTGATTTCGCTGACCAGCTAATTCCGCGGTCAAAAGTAAATAGAGAACTTTCGAATCAATTGCAGTCGGCTTATCATTTTTGGTTTCTTTTTTATCGACTTTCTTAACCAAAGGTGCCTGATTTTTATCACTATCAGATTTTTTCTGCAGGTTTGGAGCAGACGACTCCGATTCAATTTTATTTGCCGACTCGTCCGCTTCAGGAGGCTTTACAACCTCAGGACTGCACCCCATCAGCAAACCAAGCACAACTATTGGTAATAATTTAAACATACGCACGCAAAAACCCATTTATAATCACACAAACATTCCATATAGATTACCAGAAAAAGCTGTCAATTCAGCATGCTGATTTATTCTAGTTGGATAATGCCATTATATTCCTTAAAATAAACACATTTAACAATTACTTATTAACGTTATGACGCTGTTAGCCATCGGAATCAATTACAGTACCGCACCGCTCAGCATACGAGAACGACTTGCTTTTCCTACCGATATTCTTGAATCCGCACTCAAAGAACTCTGGCGGACTCATGAAATTAGCGAGGCTGCTATATTATCAACATGCAATCGAACAGAATTATATTGCACTTTGGAATCGGGCAGTCCTCAAATCCTGATAAACTGGCTAGCACACAATCGTCAGCTAAAACCCGACGAATTTGCGCCACATCTCTATAGCCATAGTGACAGCGGTTTGATCCGTCACATGTGCCGAGTTGCCTGCGGTCTTGACTCGATGATTCTTGGCGAGCCTCAAATTCTCGGTCAAATGAAGACCGCCTATCAGATTGCCCTGCAAGCAGGTACGCTACGCAAACAACTTGGCCGATTGTTTCAACATACCTTCAGCGCCGCGAAAAAAGTGCGCACCGATACCGCAATCGGCTCTAGCCCTGTTTCTGTGGCCTTCGCAGCGGTACAACTCGCACAACAAATTTTCGATCAACTCAGCGAACAAACCGCACTCCTGATCGGGGCAGGCGAAACCATCGAATTAACCGCTCGTCATTTGCATCAGCAGGGCATTAAACGTATCATTATCGCGAATCGGACCTATGATAAAGCCCATGCCTTGGCAATGCAGTTTAATGGCTATGCCATTGCTCTCTCCGAACTTCCCGTCCATTTGGCTGAAGCCGACATTATCATTTCATCCACCGGGAGCCAATTGCCTATATTAGGAAAAGGCCGCATCGAAAGTGCCATAAAATTACGCAAACATAAACCCATCTTCATGGTTGACCTCGCAGTTCCACGCGATATTGAAGCCGAAGTCGGCCAACTGAATGATGTCTATCTATATACCGTAGATGATCTCCAACATACTGTCGATCAGAATATCCAAGCGCGTCGTATTGCCGCATTACAAGCCGAGGAAATCATTGAGACTCAGGTCGAAAACTTTCTAGCTTGGCTTCGGGCTCAGGGCGCTCAAAACACGATTACCGAATTACGCGCCCAATCCGAACAAGTGCGCGATGAAATGCTGTTCAAAGCCTTGACTGCCTTAAAAAATGGTCAAGACCCAGAACAAGCCTTAACAAAGCTTGCTCATACACTCACCAACAAAATAATTCATACTCCCTGTGTACAACTCCGAGAAGCCGGTAACAATGAAAGACATGATCTCATCGCGGCCACCCGGGAAATTTTTAAATTAAATAATACTCAATGAAACCCTCTATAAAACTAAAACTAGAACAATTAAACGATCGTTTTGATGAAATTGAAGCCTTGATGTCAACGCCTGAAATTCAGAGTGATCAAAATAAATTTCGCTCGCTCGGACAAGAATACGCCCAAATCGGCCCGGTCGTTGAGTGCTACCAAAACTACTTGAAAACTCAGGAAAATTTAAGCGTGGCCCAAGAGATGGCCAGCGACAGCGATCTTGAATTGCGAGAAATGGCTAAAGAAGAAATCAAAGCTGCCGATCAACAATTGGAAGCCTTGCAACAGGAACTCCAAATATTGTTACTGCCGAAAGATCCGAACGATAATCGCAACATCTTTCTGGAAATTCGCGCCGGAACCGGCGGCGATGAAGCGGCCATCTTTTCGGGTGATTTAGCGAAAATGTATCAACGCTATGCTGAAAACCAAGGCTGGAAAATCGAATCGATCAATGAGAGTCCAGGTGAGCATGGCGGCTATAAGGAAATTATTCTGCGAATCAGCGGTAATGATGTGTATTCACAATTAAAATTCGAATCCGGCGCCCATCGAGTCCAGCGCGTTCCAGAAACCGAATCGCAAGGCCGGGTCCATACCTCAGCCTGCACCGTTGCCATTATGCCGGAAGCTGAAGCCATTGATGAATTTGACATCAATCCCGCAGACCTTAAAGTAGACACGTTCCGCTCTTCCGGCGCAGGCGGCCAGCATATCAACAAGACCGAATCAGCCATCCGTATCACGCATATCCCGACCGGCGTAGTGGTTGAATGTCAGGATGAACGCTCGCAACATAAAAACCGCGCGCGTGCGATGTCACTATTGCAATCTCGCCTGCTAGCGGCCGAACAAGAAAAGCATGCTGCCGAACAATCAGCCAATCGAAAACTACAAGTTGGCAGCGGCGATCGTTCGGAACGCATCCGAACCTACAACTATCCCCAAGGTCGAATCACCGATCATCGAATCAATTTAACGCTTTACAAACTTGAAGACATCATGCAAGGTTCGCTGGAGCATGTCATTCAACCCTTAATCAGTGAATATCAAGCTGAACTTCTCACCCAACTAGGCGATGATTAATTTCCATGTCAAGCATTCAATTCATTCTTATCCGCGCAGCTAAAAGCTTGGCTGCAAGTTCAGATTCGGCAACACTCGATGCCGAAATTCTACTTAGCCATACACTCAATAAAGATCGAAGTTATTTACGCTCATGGCCGGAACAAACTCTGACACCTGAACAGCTTGACATGTTTAACGACTATCTGGAGCAACGTCTCCAGGGCATGCCCATTGCCTACATTATTGGTTATCGCGAATTTTGGTCGCGTAATTTCATCGTCAATCCAAGCGTACTGATTCCTCGACACGACACTGAACTATTGGTTGAACTCAGTTTAAAACGCATCCCACGCAACACCGCACTCAAAATTATTGATCTAGGCACGGGCTCTGGCATTATCGCAATCACCCTTGCTGCGGAACGTCCCAAAACGGAAGTATTTGCCTGTGATATTAACGAACAAGCACTTAGTACCGCAAGGCTTAACGCCAAGAAACATCACACCAGTCGCATCAGGTTTTACCAAAGCGATTGGTTTGACGCCATTCCCGAAACGCATTTCGATTTCATCATCAGTAATCCACCCTATATCGCGCCTGAAGACCCACATTTACAGACGGGTGATTTACGCTTCGAACCTCAAAATGCCTTAGTCGCCCCCAAACAAGGCTTGCAATATTTAAGCTGCATTATCGAAAGTTCGCGCCAACATTTAAATCATAAAGGATATCTGATTGTCGAACATGGCTACGATCAAAAAGTCCAAGTAAAATCACTGTTTAATCAACATGGTTATCACCATGTCGAAACCTACCTTGATCTCGGTGGAAACCCGCGCGTCACCTGCGGCCAATGGCTCAGCCAAGATTCACTCATCCCGATTGATCCACAAACCACGGCAACCCCAAATCCTCAAGAAGTGACGCTGCCACGGAAACTAGTTCAGAAAATTTTGTACGAAGCTCAGTTAACACCCTCGCTCGAAGTATGCGGTTTAATCAGCGCAATCAACAACGTTCCGGCTATCTGCTATCCGATCAATAATGTCGCTGAGCAACCGCAAACTCGATTTCTACTCGATACCAAACAACAAATTGCCGTCTTAACCCACATGCGCGAACAAGGAGAATCCCTGTTCGCGATTTATCATTCACACCCGACCGGTCCTGCCACGCCATCCAAAACCGACGTACAGCTAACCGCGTACCCAGAAGCATTACACTTAATTGTATCCATGCAAACCAAAGGTGTTTTAGAATTACGCTGTTTTAAAGTGACTAATAATCTCACTCAGGAAATTCCACTGAAACTGATCGATTGAGTCACCATCATCCGGAAAATAATTTAAAACTTACCTCATTAATTAATATCTCTCACCCATGACGACAAATTTCGAAAATGAACGTCGACAGTTTGACCGACTTTACTTCCAAAGCCGGATTCAACTGTTTATTGAGAACCAAGACCCACTCGTTGCTTACACGATGAATCTATCCGACGGCGGGTTATTGATTAAACATGACGCCAATCTTGTCCCCATTATTGGTCAAATCTTTGAAATCCAGGCCCAGGATTTTCCAAATGCGCCAATCAAGAAAGTTATCGTCCGAAGGATCGGGGATGATCACCAGATAGGGGTTGAGTTTGTTTAATGATTTTCCGAATACTTATACTTACCAAAGCATTTTTGTCGCCACTAGAACTAACAGCAACGCGAAGTAACGTTTCAATTTCTGAGTTGGTAAACGATGCGTCAATCTAGCGCCTAGCGGCACACTCAAGGTACTCAGCAATACAATCCCAAGAAAAGCCGGCAGATAAATATAGCCCACACTCCAAACCGGTAAACCAGGCACGTGCCACCCCAACCAAGCGTAACTAAACGCCCCTCCCAAGGCTATCGGAAATCCACAAGCACTTGAGACCGCCACTGCGTTTTTGATCGACATCTGACCACTAGCAAGATAAGGCACAGTTAAAGTACCTCCCCCAATTCCCACGAGTGCGGAAATAAAACCGATCAGGCTTCCTACCGCCCCATCAATATACTTATTTCGATGTCTAGCACCAAAATTAAGATTGACTTTGAACGCCATCTGCAATGCAACCCAGATGAGAAAGACACAAAAAATCCACTTTAACTGCTTGGACGCCAAATGTTCGGCAAACAACGAACCCAATACCGTTCCCACAATCAAACCAGGTGCCAGGTGAAAAACCGCTGGCCAAATGACTGCGCCCAAGCGATGATGCGCCCTAGCAGATGCTAACGAGGTCAACATGATCGTCGCCAAAGAGGTTCCCAACGCCATTAACATAATTGAGCTTTCCGGAAACGCCTGTCGTTCAAACAGAATCACCAGCGCAGGAACAATCACCAAACCACCACCAATCCCAAATAAACCCGCCAAAAATCCGGCCATCAACCCTATAAACAAACTGAATACCAATATCTCGATCATCTCACTTATCTCATTCTAAATTAGCACTTGCAGAGTTGTATAATAGATTACCTTGAACTTCCATCGGCTCTAAAATTATGCAAGCTTATCTGGTAGGTGGTGCCGTCCGCGATCATTTACTCCAACTCCCCGTCATCGAACGTGATTGGGTCGTTATTGGAGAAACGCCGGATTCAATGCTTGCGCGCGGATTTCGCACGGTCGGAAAAGATTTCCCGGTATTTCTCCACCCACAAACCCACGAAGAATATGCTCTGGCGCGCACTGAACGAAAAACCACCCATGGCTATAAAGGCTTTGCCGTTTATGCGTCTCCAGACGTCACTCTGGAACAGGATCTACTACGTCGAGACCTCACTGTCAATGCAATGGCCATGACTGCTGACGGCACCATCATCGACCCCTTTAATGGCCAAATAGATCTGGATCGGCGGATACTTCGTCATGTCTCACCAGCATTTTGTGAAGATCCGGTCAGAATATTGAGAATTTCACGTTTTGTCGCACGTTATCACGCGTTTAATTTCAGCATTGCCCCGGAAACCATGTCATTAATGCAAAATATGGTGAACTCAGGGGAGGTCGACTATCTTGTGCCGGAACGAGTCTGGACCGAGCTAGTGAAAGCACTAAACGAACCACATCCACGAGATTTTTTTGAAAGCCTGCAAAAATGTGGGGCCTTAGCCTTAATTTTTCCAGAACTTCACGCCTTATTTGGCGTACCACAACCGGCACAATATCATCCCGAAATAGATACTGGTCTCCATAGCTTGATGGCGTTAGATCAGGCAACTTTGTTGACGCCTTGCCCCAAAATACGTTTTGCGGCACTCGTACACGATTTAGGTAAAGCGTTATCTCCAAAAGATTTACTCCCACGTCATCATGGCCATGAAGTTAAAGGTTTAGAATTGCTTGACCGTATGCGTCACCGCTTGCATATACCAAATGCGTTTTATCAGCTAGCCCGACAAGTCATGCAATACCATACTCATGTGCATAAAGTTTTCGAACTGAAAGCGGCGACTTTAGTGGACATGCTCGCTGCTTTGGGCGCATTCAAACCCCATTATGCCCTCAATGATTTCTTACTTGCCTGTGAAGCCGATGCCAGAGGTAGAACCGGTTTTGAACAATCGGCCTATCCTCAGGCCGAATATCTTGCCCACATCGCCCAAGTAGCCAATCAGATTGATACATCAGTTCTGTTAAACGGAAACCTTCAAGGTCCAAAAATTGGTGAAGCAATAAGACTTTTACGCATAAATGCGGTAAACGACGTGATCAATAGTCACAAAGCATTGTAAAATAATCATCTGCCTCTTGAGCAACGACTAAACTGGTTATTTTCCACTCACTTATTAAACAACAATTTTATTTATTATGCCTTCATTTGACATTATTTCTGAATTTGATACCCACGAACTTAAAAATGCTATCGACCAAGCTAGTAAAGAGGTTGACACACGCTTTGACTTTAAAGGGACAAACTCAAGTTTTGAATTAACCGATAATAAAATTGTGATGATTTCCGAATCAACTTTTCAATTACAACAAATGTTCAGTATTGTCTGTAGTAAATTAAGTAGACGGGGCATTGATATCGCCTGCATGGAAGTTAGTGACGCCAAACCCAGCGGCAAAGGAATGCGCCAAGAAATCACGATGAAACAAGGTCTGGATTCTGCGCTTGCAAAAAAAATCGTAAAATTAATTAAAGATAAAAAATTAAAAGTACAAGCGGCTATCCAAGGCGATCAAGTCAGAGTGACTGGAAAGAAACGTGATGATTTACAAGAAGTCATTCAAATGCTTAGAAATGAGCAACTTGAAATGCCATTGCAGTATGAAAACTTTAGGGATTAAAATCTAGATAAGCGCGCGATGTGAAATTTGCGCTATCCCACAGCAGTAAATTTCAATCTATCCATTTTAAATTCAAAATCACTCGAGTATTTCCAATTATCTGAATATCCATAAATATTTTAATCAGGCTACGATAACTCATCTCTCTGCAAATCCGATTTATTGCTAAATCTTTTCAAAGCCCCCCACCCTGAACAGTATCCCCGATTTTCTTAATTCGAGCTTAAATTCCCCTAAAACATGACAGATTAGACCTCATATGTCATGACATGTCATGACATATAATAGAAATTACATCTGATTCAAATAAAAATTATGCATAAATTCAGTGATCTTTTAATTTGGCACAAAATTCGCGTGTAATTATTTGTACTTTTTTACTATACTTTGATGCACATTAACTGCAATTTTTTCCTTTCAATACCTAAGAGTATAATTTGAAAAAAATGCATTAATGAATCTCTGGATTGAATTTTTAAAAATGTGCCTAAACCTTATTTCCATAGTCAGTCTCACTATTCAATCTAATGACTTTACAAACTATTTGTACAAACAAAATGTCTATTTACTCGAATGCAGAAGTCCATAATTTGCTTAAAATGTTAGGCAATTTACAAGATGCAATACTTAATGCGCAACGTGAACTTTCGGAGCAAAACAATTTTCTAAAGTCCATCATCTTAAGTGAACCTGACTGCGTCTGTGTAATTACGCTAAATGGACATTTGCTGGAAATGAATCCAGCCGGTCTTGCGATGCTTGAAGTTGATAGCCTGGAAGATATTTCCAACCAAGGCTTGAACAGCTTTATTGTTCCCGAGTTTATCGACGAATTCAATGATTTACTTAAAAATGTAATTGCCGGAGCAAGCGGCGTCATGGAATTTCCAATCCAAGCCAGAAAAGGAACCTTACGCTGGCTCGAAATTCATGCCAACGCTTGGCGTCATACCAATGGCGAAATTACCGGTATTATCGGTTTGATCCGAGATATTACCGAACTCAGAAAATTACGCCACGATCTTGAACAACAAGCACGTATTGATTATTTGACAGGACTTGCAAACCGACGCCATTTCATGGAAAAAGCATCAATTGAACTTGCGCGAGTATCGAGATATAACTCACAACTATCATTGATTATAATGGATATTGATCATTTTAAAATCATCAATGACACCTATGGTCATCAAACTGGGGATAAAGTTTTGGAAAAATTGAGCGAGGTCTGTCGACATGCTTTAAGAGAAGCCGATATCATCGGTCGAATAGGTGGAGAAGAATTTGCTATTTTATTACCCGAAACGCCAACTCTTCAAGCTTATGAATCGGCAGAGCGTTTACGTGAATTGATCGCCGCAGCTGAAGTCTATGTTGAAAATGGTACACCGTTTCATTTTACTATTTCAATCGGAATTTCAAATACTGCCAACAATATTTTAAAACTAGATCAACTGCTACACATGGCGGACCTTGCGCTTTATGAAGCTAAAAAAGAACGCAATAAAGTTTGCGTTGCACCGATGTGAATACTATTTAAAAACTATAACTACGGTACGTAGATTTAATTATGACTATCAGCTATTGTTTGAAATCGGATTTTAACGACCATCAAATAAGCCAACACAACAAACAGCAACCAGCAACTCACGAGCGGGCCAATCACACCATCGTAACGACTGACCAAATAGGCATAATCAGAAGAAAAATCGGTATTAAACAGATTTTTATTCATTTTTATCAACCATACCCAACAGCTATGGCAACCAATACACCAGCCCAAACTCGCTGGAATTCGAGTCCTTAACACCCCTAGAAAAATACCTACCATCAACAGCGCAAAAAAAGCTGGCAAAATTTCGACGCTCCACAAATTTTTCAAAGCCTCCCCAAGCAACTCAAAGCCACTCCAGAATGTCACTTGCTCAAGAGGTATATGGGTCTTAGTTTCCAAAAAATGCAGCAGCGCATAATAAAATGCACTGATCAGTATTGCGATTCCTACGCGAAATTTTTTTGCCAGTCCAGCGAGTAATATCCCTCGAAATATCGGTTCTTCAATCCATGAAATCACCAGCGCCATCAGTAAATTCAATAACGCTTTTTTCAACAATAATGCCCAGGTCCACGTTTGGGTCTGATCGACAGCATTCACGCCAAGCAACGTCAACAGAATAAATACCGGCATCAGCGTTACAAATCCCAGACAAAAGCCCTTGGCGAGCTGAGAAAAAAAAAGCCTTCGCTGAGCGAAACCCAACTCCAAACAGCCAATGCCCAAATAGCGCATGGCCGGAAAAATACTCAAGACCAGAAAGAATTGAGTAGATTTGCTGATGATTTTGCGTAGCGGTAATTCACCATCGATTCCAAGCATAATGAAATAGCCGACAATACAAGCAAAGACGATGGCGCACAATAACACCCATAACGGTATTAAGGCATAAACCATGCCCTTCAGCATGAACCAAAATCTCCCCACAACATCTGAACTGCAGCTAAAGCGGTTAATGAAGCCGTCTCGGTCCTCAAAATACGCGCGCCCAAGCGAACGGGAATAAAGCCTGCCACTTTGACATATTCACGTTCACGTTCAGCAAAACCTCCCTCGGGACCCGTCAATAGCGTCACTTGCATGGTTTCAGGTTTAAGTTCAGTCAAGGTATGCTGCGCAAAAGGGTCCAGAAAGATTCGTAAGCCTTGCTGTTGATCAACCCAATCGACCAGTTGTTCCATCGGACTTAATGTAGGCAAAATGGCGCGCCCACTCTGCTCGGCGGCATGCTGAACGATTCGCTGCCAATGCAGTAAACGCTGAGATTTTTTTTCATCCTTTAATTGGACCAGACAACGTTCAGTCATGATCGGAGTTATCCTGGCAACGCCTAATTCTACGGATTTTTGCACCGACCAATCCATTCGATCCCCCCGAGAAACTCCCAACCCCAGATTTACGTGCAAAGGCGATTCAACGTTACGCGGCAACCATTCGGAGATAATAACCCGAACACTCTGCCGACTCACTTCGAGCACCGCACAGCGATACTCGCCTCCGGAACCGTTAAACAAAACCAATTCAGCGGATTTTTTCAGGCGTAACACAGTACGGACATAATGCGCATTATCGTCATCCAGCTCCAGAGTGGAGCCTTTAGTAAGCGTCTGAGAGGTATACAATCTGGAAATTCGCATCTTAATCCTTCACCGCTAAGACCAAACTCTGCCACGTCACTTTGGCAAGCAAAGCGAGTTCTTCTTCCGTTATGACATAAGGCGGCATAAAATAAATGACATTCCCCAAAGGTCTTAACAAAACCCCTTGCGCCAGCGCCTGTTGATAAACCCGATAACCACGCCTTTCCTGCCACGGAAAAACTTGGCGCGAATACTTGTTTTTAACTAACTCTATTGCCAAAATCATCCCGGTTTGGCGCACTTCCGCAACATTCGGATGCTCCTGAAAACATGCTGCGACCTTCCTCATAGCCTGCGCCAAATGATGATTGTGTGCCAGAACCTGCTGTTGCTCGAAAATCGCCAGCGTCGTTACACCAGCGCGACATGCCAAAGCATTACCGGTATAACTATGCGAATGCAAAAAAGCGCTCATAGTTTGATAATCGGCATAAAAAGCCTGATAGACTTGATCGGTAGTCATCACCGCCGAAAGCGGCAAATATCCGCCGGTCAATCCCTTGGATAAACACATGAAATCGGGACTAATGTTTGCCTGTTCGCACGCAAAGAGCGTCCCAGTCCGACCAAAACCGACCGCAACTTCATCGGCAATCAAATGAACTTGATACCGATCGCAGGCCTCGCGTAATAACGTTAAATAAATTGGATCGTACATGCGCATATTACCTGCACACTGGACCAAGGGTTCGACAATTACCGCACAGACATGTTCTGCATGTTCTTGCAAAGCTTGCTCCATAAACGCAAACTGACGAACCGAATAATCGTACCAGGTTTCGCCGGTTTCACACGCGTAACAATCAGGACTTGGTACACTGATCACCTCCATCAACAACGGTGCATAAGTTTGCTTATACAGCGCCACATTGCCAACGGCCAATGCTCCTATAGTTTCACCATGGTAACTGTTTTCAAGAGTAATAAATTTGGTTTTGTTGATCTGTCCAAGATTGCGCCAGTAATGAAAGCTCATTTTCAAAGCAACTTCAACCGCTGCTGAGCCATTATCAGCTAGAAAACAACGTTTAAGACCATCCGGCGTAACTTCGACAAGTTTTTCAGCCAAGAGAATTGCAGCTTCATGCGAGAATCCTGCAAAAATCACATGCTCAAGCGTGTCCAGTTGATCTTTTAAGGCTTGATTGATAATCGGATTAGCATGACCGAATAAATTGACCCACCAAGAACTGATCGCATCAAGATAGCGATTGCCCTCAAAGTCTTCAAGCCAAACGCCCTGGCCTTGTTTAATCGGAATAATAGGAAAAGTTTCGTGATCCTTCATTTGAGTGCAGGGATGCCACAACACTTGCCTGTCACGTAAAGCTAAAAGATGATTGGTCATTTAAGTCGCCTGAATACCCGGCAGAATATCCAGGATTTGCTTGAGACTCACTCGTTAGAGTGAAAGTTGATCCAAAATTGCCAAGGTCGGTCCGGCCTGATTCATGGTATAAAAATGTAATCCCGGCGCTCCGTTATCTAGCAATTGCTGACACAATTTCACAACGACTTCTAAACCAAAAGCTTGCACGGCCACTCTATCGTCACCATAACTTTCGAGCCGTTTGCGCATCCAGCGCGGGATATCAGCGCCGCACATTTCTGAAAAACGAAACAGTTGCGTATATTGAGTAATCGGCATGATTCCAGGAACAATCGGAATATCGAGGCCATTTTGAAGACATTTATCGACAAAATGAAAATAGCTTTCGGCGTTATAAAAATATTGCGTAATCGCAGCATTCGCGCCTGCATCAACTTTACGTTTGAAATTCTTAAAATCATCGTTGGCATTGGCAGCTTGCGGATGAACTTCCGGATAGGCAGCGACATGAATGTCAAAATGCGAACCGGTTTCATCACGAATAAATTGAACTAATTCATTCGCATACCGAAATTCTCCAGCCGATAGCGTTCCTGAAGGCATATCGCCGCGTAAAGCGACAATTTTGTGAATGCCTTGTTGCTGATAATCGCTGAGGATTGCGCGAATATTCTCTTTAGTCGAAGCGACGCAAGATAAATGCGGTGCAGCGGCATAACCTTTTGCCTGAATATCCATCACGGTCGAGAACGTTTTATCACGCGTCGATCCACCAGCGCCAAAAGTGACCGAAAAAAAATCCGGGTTACGTGTGGCAAGCTGACTCAGAACGACTTGAAGATTTGCGACGCCTTCTTCGGTTTTGGGTGGATAAAATTCAAAACTAAAAGGACGGGAGTGATTTATTTGCATGAGGCAATGACCCAATTAATGCGAAACCACACCGCTTCCGTTTCTAATGAAAGCAGTGTGGTAAATATCTCACGATTCGAATAAAAATCGCGAGTATCAAGAGGATTAATAACGATAGTGATCGGCTTTATAAGGTCCTTCGATCGGCACGTTAATATATTTAGCTTGCTCTTCAGTCAACGTGGTCAAATGAACGCCGATTTGTTTGAGATGCAGACTTGCTACCTTCTCATCCAATTTTTTAGGCAGCACGTAAACCTTATTTTCATACTTGTCGGCATGATTCCATAATTCGATCTGCGCCATGACTTGGTTACAGAATGAATTAGACATCACAAAGCTTGGATGACCTGTCGCACAGCCCAAATTCACCAGACGACCTTCTGCCAACACAATTAAACGTTTGCCATCAGGGAAGATCACATGATCGACCTGTGGTTTAATATTTTCCCATGGGTACTGACGAATCGCCGCAATTTCAATTTCGGAATCAAAGTGGCCGATATTGCAAATAATCGCCTGATCGCGCATAACTTTCATGTGCTCATGACGAATTACGCCGACGTTACCGGTTGCAGTCACAAAAATATTCGCAATTGGCGCGGCCTCTTCAACCGTCACTACGCGATACCCTTCCATTGCCGCTTGTAAGGCACAAATCGGATCAATTTCGGTAATCCAGACCGTCGCACCTAAACCTTTTAACGATTGAGCACAACCTTTACCGACATCACCATAGCCGCAAACGACTGCGATTTTTCCAGCAATCATCACGTCAGTCGCACGTTTAATACCGTCAACCAAGGATTCGCGGCAGCCGTATAAATTATCAAATTTAGATTTAGTGACTGAATCATTAACATTGAACGCTGGCACTTTCAGGGTACCTTTAGCGACCATTTCATAAAGGCGCAATACACCCGTGGTAGTCTCTTCAGACAAACCTTTGACATCTGCCATCAATTCAGGGAATTTTTGATGCATCATGATCGTTAAATCACCACCATCATCCAGAATCATATTTGGACGCCAACCGTTCGGACCAATAATAGTCTGTTCGATACACCACTCAGCTTCCGCTTCGGTTTCACCTTTCCACGCAAATACCGGAATACCGGCAGCTGCAATCGCAGCCGCTGCATGATCCTGCGTAGAAAAAATATTACAGGATGACCAACGAACTTCAGCCCCCAGCGCAGTTAAGGTTTCAATCAAAACCGCAGTTTGGATTGTCATATGTAAACATCCACCAATTCTGGCGCCTTGCAGTGGTTTCTGTTGACCAAATTCGGCACGTAGCGCCATCAACCCCGGCATTTCGGTTTCAGCAATATTGATTTCTTTACGGCCCCAAGCGGCTAACGCAATATCGGCCACTTTATAATCTTGTTGACTCATGTTTTATCCTAACTTTAGTTTACAAGCCGGCTGCTTCACGCAGCTCAGCAACTTTATCGGTTTTTTCCCAGCTAAAAGTGTCTTCATGTCGACCAAAATGACCGTAAGAAGCCGTCGTTTGATAGATCGGTTTTAACAAACCGAGCATCGCAATCAATCCTTTAGGACGCAGATCAAAATGAGCGCGAACTATTTCAACCAAACGGTCTTCATTCAAAACGCCAGTACCGAAAGTTTCTACAGTAATTGAGGTGGGTTCAGCGACTCCAATTGCATAAGAGACTTGAATTTCGCAACGCTCAGCCAATCCTGCCGCTACGATATTCTTTGCCACATAGCGCGCCATATAGGCAGCCGAACGATCAACCTTGGAAGGGTCTTTACCGGAAAACGCGCCGCCACCATGACGCGCCATTCCGCCGTAGGTATCGACAATAATTTTACGCCCTGTTAAACCGCAGTCACCAACCGGTCCACCGATGATGAACTGTCCCGTTGGGTTAATAAAATATTTGGTGTCCTTATGTAGCCATTCTTTAGGCAATACCGGCAAAATAATTTCATCCATGACTGCTTCGTGCAGCGCTTTAGTGCTGATGTCCGGAGAATGCTGAGTTGAAAGCACGACAGCATCAATCGCAACCGGCTTATTATTTTCATAACGGAAAGTAATTTGGCTTTTAGCGTCAGGACGCAGCCATGGCAAAGTTCTGTTTTTGCGTACTTCCGCTTGACGTTTAACTAATAAGTGCGAATAGGTAATCGGTGCCGGCATAAACACATCGGTTTCATTGGTCGCATAACCAAACATCAAACCTTGGTCGCCAGCGCCTTGCTCATGATTTTCGCTATCATTAACGCCCATCGCGATATCAGGAGACTGCTTGCCAATTGCATTTAATACCGCACAAGTTTTGCCGTCGAAACCAATATCACCGTCGTCATAACCGATATCACAGACAACCTTTCTAACCAAAGCTTCGGTATCTACCCACGCTTCGGTCGTGATTTCACCCGCCAACACCACCATACCGGTTTTGACCAGCGTTTCACACGCCACGCGCGAACGCGGATCTTGAGCGATTAACGCATCCAGTACCGCATCGGAAATTTGATCTGCAACTTTATCAGGATGGCCTTCAGAAACAGACTCGGATGTGAAAATAAAATTGTTGCTCACTGTACTCTACCTTATCAATCAAATACATAGAAATGCAAAAGGCTGCATGCGCAGCCCTTCTTCGAATGGTGGGCCCTGTAGGACTTGAACCTACGACCTGCCGATTATGAGTCGGACGCTCTAACCAACTGAGCTAAGGGCCCAAAGTTTTATTGTATCTTAAATAAAAAAATTAATCATTATCCAAAAAACAACGTAATTGCTCAGAACGTGAAGGATGGCGCAATTTACGTAATGCTTTGGCTTCAATCTGGCGAATACGCTCACGCGTTACATCAAATTGCTTACCAACTTCTTCAAGAGTATGGTCAGTATTCATGTTTATACCAAAGCGCATTCTCAATACTTTAGCTTCTCTAGCCGTTAAACCAGCCAATACGTTTTGAGTTGACTCACGCAGTCCCGCAAAAGTAGCTGATTCAACGGGCGACAATACTTTAGCATCTTCAATGAAATCACCTAAATGCGAATCTTCATCATCACCAATCGGAGTTTCCATCGAAATTGGCTCTTTAGCAATCTTCAACACTTTACGCACTTTATCTTCGGGCATCTCCATGCGCTCAGCCAATTCTTCAGGTGTCGCTTCTCGCCCCAATTCTTGCAAGATCTGCCTTGAAACTCGATTCAATTTATTAATCGTTTCAATCATATGCACTGGAATACGAATCGTTCTAGCCTGATCAGCAATTGAACGTGTAATCGCCTGCCTGATCCACCAAGTTGCATAAGTCGAAAATTTATAGCCGCGGCGATATTCGAATTTATCTACCGCCTTCATCAAACCAATATTGCCCTCTTGAATCAAATCAAGAAACTGAAGACCTCGGTTGGTATATTTTTTTGCAATCGAAATAACCAGTCTTAAATTGGCTTCAATCATCTCTTTTTTGGCCCGTCTAGCTTTCGCTTCACCTACCGAAACACGACGATTAATATCTTTCAACGCATTAATAGTCAACGCATTGGCATGTTCTATTTGAAGCAAAGCCTGTTGAGCTTTTTTAATTTCAGCCTCATGCTGCTTAAACGCTGATGAGTAGCTATGTCCACCATTGATTAAATTATCCAGCCATTCAGGACTCAAACCGTTTTCAGTAAAGCTTTTGATAAAAAGTGCTCGCGGCATTTTGGCCTGCTCAACACAAATTTCCAGCAAAGTCTTTTCTTGCTTGCGAATTTCTACTAGAACATTCGCCATCATGCTGGTCATCTGCTTAAAATATTGCGGCGTCCATTTGAAGACCAAAAAGCTTTCAGCAAGTGCTTCATAAGCCTCATCGGTTTTAGTATGCGAATAACCATGCGCCCGCACTACCTCGCACACAGCGTTAAAATGCTCACGTAATTTTTCTACTTTATCTTTTACTTCCTGATAATCGAGACCTCGATCTTCCTCAATTTCATCCGTATCATTAGCAGGAGGCAAAGTTCCTACAAACTGATCAGGATCTTCGAGATCGGCAAAACCTGAAATCAAATCATTAAGACGCGTCCCCCCCTCTTCATCAGAGAGATTATCAAACGCCTCCAAAAATGCCGCCACGACACTATTAGAACGCGCAAGAGACTTAACGACTTGCTGCAAACCACTCTCTATGCGCTTCGCTATTTTTAATTCGTCTTCGCGCGTGAGTAATTCGACCGACCCCATCTCGCGCATATACATGCGAACCGGATCAGTCGTTCTACCGAACTCACTATCGACAGACGCAAGAGCGGCAACTTCTGCAACATCCTCATCATCCGAAGAAGCAACGGTATCCTCGAGCAAAGTATCTTCGTCAGGCGCGACTTCATACACCTGAATGCCCATATCATTGATCATGCCAATAATATCTTCAATTTGCTCGGGATCAACAATATCACTCGGCAAATGATCATTGACTTCAGCATAAGTCAAGTACCCCTGTACTTTTCCTTTTGCTATCAATTGTTTTAGTTGTGATTGCTGCTGTTCTTGATTCATGATGGACTCGCGTAGTAATTTCAGTCTAACATAGTCACTGAACAGAGAATTTTAGCACACATTTAAAAAATTTCATCTGAATAATTCTATATTTTGCCTTTTAACTCCGCCCGCTCCTGCTCGGTTAACCCTGCCAACCCAACCGCTACTGCATGATCTAACAGACGATTACGTTTGAGCGTCTTTGCCTGCGCTAACAATCTATCGAATGTCGCGCAAAACACATTTTCAACATCCTGATCGAGAACCAGCAATTCTAGATTGGTCAACGCAAGTATGGTCTTAAATTCAGAGGTATCACGGAACATTTCCAACAAAATAGCCGCATTGGCAGGATATTTTTGAATAATTTTATTAACAACCGTTTGCAGCAATTCAACACCAGGAAACTCCAACTCACCCCAAACAACCTCTCGTTGCTCGACAAATTCAATCAGTCGCGGATTTTGCAACAATAGTGCAATAACCATGCGCGACGGCGTGATTTGCGTTTTACCCTGGACGAGCGGCCGACTTTGTCCTCGATTATTTTGTGAGTCAGATAACGCACCACTAGATAACATTTGCTTAACCGGCATTTTTGCAAGCTCATTTAACCTTGCAAACATCATTTGTTTAAAAATTCCCTCAGGTAATTTATTCAGAAACGGATGCGCAAGCTCAGCAAAATGAGCCCGCCCTTCAATTTCCCCCAAACTCGCCTGACTTGCCAATGTTTCAAAAAAATAATCCGACAAAGTCTGCGCTCCACTAATCCGCTGCTCAAAAGACTGACGTCCTTCTTTTTTTATCAGCGAATCCGGATCGTCACCTTGGGGCAATAGCATCACTCGAACCTGCCGCCCTTCTTTGATTGCTGCAAAAACAACATCCATAGCTCTCCACGCTGCCTGCCTACCGGCAACATCACCATCAAAACATAATACTAATTCAGAAGTATACCGAAACAATAAATCCAAATGCGCTTTCGAAGTCGCCGTTCCCAATGTCGCCACTGCATAATCCACCCCCGCCTGAGCCAAAGCAATCACATCCATGTATCCTTCAGCGATCAAAATACGCGCCGGACGCGCATTTTTTTTCAATAACTCATACAAACCATAAGCTTCACGATTCTTTTGAAAAACCACGGTTTCCGGAGAATTAAGATACTTCGGCACACTATCATCCAAAACCCGCGCGCCAAATCCAACTACCCGCGCTCGCTTATCCCGGATCGGAAACATTAAACGGCCACGAAAACGATTGTAAGCACGCCCATCATCATTGACGACCAACAAACCCGCATCAATCAGTTGCTGCTTACCAAAACGCGCTTCCAAGGAATTCCAATCATCCGGAGCAAAGCCCACTGCATAATTTTTGATCGAACTTGAATTAACACCACGAATTTTCAGATATTCGACAGCTTGCTTGGCCTCAGGCGCAAAACGGAGTTGCTCAACATAATAATCCGCAACATTCTGCAACACCGAATAGACGGGAGCAACGGTTTGCTTATCGACATCAACTGAAATCCCCCCCGTGTCACGCAGCACCGGAACACCAACAAACGACGCCAAGTCTTCGATCGCTTCAACAAAATCCAGATGGTTAAAATCCATCAAGAAACCAATAGCATTACCACTGGCGCCACAGCCAAAACAGTAATACAGTTGCTTATTACGATTGACCGAGAAACTCGGGGTTTTTTCGGTATGAAAAGGACAGCGGGCAACAAAATTGTTACCCGTTTTTTTGAGAGGAACGTGCGCGTCGACTAAGTCTACAATATCGACCCGCACCAGGAGATCATCAATGAATGCGCGTGGAATAATTCCCGACATCAAATTTCCACAAAAAATCCCCTAAAGCGGAAGACTCGCTTTAATTTTGGCACTTACTACGGACATATCGGCACGCCCCTGCATCTGCGTTTTGAGCAGAGCCATCACCTTACCCATATCCTTGACCGAAGCCGCACCCGATTGCTCAATCGCCGCCTGAATCATTGCATCAACTTCGACATCAGCCAGAGCTTGAGGCAAATATTCCTGCACAATCAACACCTCTGCCTCTTCAGACGAAGCCAGATCTTCGCGACCCGCATCTCGATACTGCCGAATCGATTCACGACGCTGCTTAAGCATCTTATCAAGCACCACAATCACTTGCTCATCATCCAATTCGATACGCTGATCTACCTCAATCTGCTTAATCGCCGCCAAAATCAGACGAATAACGCCCAAGCGAAACTTTTCGCCAGTTTTCATGGCGACTTTCATATCGTCCTTAATGCGCTCTTTTAATGACATAGCAAGGCTCTGAAAAAATAATATCGATTAAAGCTGAGGACGACCACGGCGTAAATTCTTCAGCGCATAACGTTCACGCGCCAGTTTTTTTAAATGACGCTTAACAGCCGCAGCACCTTTACGTTTACGCTCTGCAGTTGGTTTCTCATAAAATTCGCGACGGCGAACTTCGGATAAAACACCGGCTTTTTCACAAGAACGCTTGAAGCGACGGATTGCAATATCAAATGGTTCGTTTTCTTTTACTTTTACTGATGGCATATAATGACCTGAAATGATTAATAACAAAAAATGGACTTTACGTCCCGCAACAAAAAGAACCCTTAATTATACCTTCACTTTTATAAATTTTCAAAAATCTTAATGTACATTCTAGGCATTGAAACTTCTTGTGACGAAACTGGCGTAGCTATTTATCACTCAAAACAAGGCCTGATCACTCACTTGCTTTACAGCCAAGTCGAAATGCATCAGGAATATGGCGGCGTAGTTCCGGAACTCGCATCGCGCGACCATATCCGCAAACTCATTCCGCTAATTCAGCAATCACTCCAGAAAAGCGGAATAGTTAAGGGCGATATTAATGGCGTCGCCTACACAGCCGGTCCAGGGCTGGTTGGCGCATTACTCGTCGGCGCAGCAACCGCGCGGAGCTTGGCCTGGACTTGGCAAGTACCCGCAATTGCCGTGCACCACATGGAAGGTCACTTACTCGCACCAATGCTGGAGCCGAATCCACCCGAATTCCCATTTATTGCTTTACTCATTTCCGGAGGGCATACCCTGCTGATTGAAGTTGAACGAATCGGTAAATATCGAATTCTCGGCCAATCAATCGATGACGCAGCAGGCGAAGCCTTTGACAAAACTGCTAAAATTCTTGGCCTGGATTATCCGGGCGGCCCTAAACTGTCAAAACTAGCAAGCCAAGGCCAGGATCGATTCAAATTTCCGCGCCCAATGACTGACCGACCCGGACTCGATTTTAGTTTTAGTGGACTGAAAACGCATACCTTAAATAAATTTTATGAAACGGCACAACGCCCCCAAGATAAAGCCGACATAGCTTACGCCTTCCAACAGGCCGTTGCCGAAACTCTCACTATAAAATGCAAACGGGCAATTAAGCAAACAGGACACAAAACCTTAGTAGTTGCAGGAGGCGTCAGCGCCAACCAAAAAATTCGTGAGCTACTGACCCAAATGACAATAGCGGAACACGCTAAAATTTACTTTCCTCGTTTAGAATTTTGTACCGACAATGGTGCGATGATCGCTTATGCTGGTTGCCAACGTCTAGTTGCCGGCGAAGCATCAACTCTAGAAATCACAGCCAAACCACGCTGGCCGATAGATGCACTTAACACCATCACGAAAGACTAATCTTCACGCCCTTCCAGCAATTTCTTTATATTACTGCGATGCCGCCACAATAATACAACCGATATCAACCCAAAGACGCCAGTCACTAAGGGACTCCCAACCAAAAACCAAACATAAAAAGGTGTAAATACCGCCGTCACCATCGCGGAGAGCGATGAAATTTTACCCAACTTATAAACCAGCAACCAGGTTCCCAAAACCGCTAGACCGAAAATCCAGTTCACACCCAGCGAAACCCCAAAGGCTGTCGCCACCCCCTTACCTCCCTTAAAACCAAAAAAGATCGGATACAAATGACCCAAAAAAGCCGCCAGAACAACTAAAACCAAAACGAACTCAGAAGCCCCCATCAATCTGGCTAAAACCACTGGCAACAATCCCTTCAACGCATCGCCCGCCAACGTGATTGCGGCGGCTTTTTTTCCACCGATACGCATAACATTCGTCGCCCCCGGATTTCCGGAACCCTCTCCGCGGGGATCGGGCAAGCCCATTAAACGACAAACAATCACCGCACTCGAAACCGAACCAAATAAATATGCTAACGGAACCAACCACCCTTCAATCATTTTTTTTCCTCATCAAACAATACTTGTATACTCTGAAAAATTCCCTGATACTAAGCGGCACTTAGCCAGTGCTTACGTCAGTCGATGACGATTTTAATGCACACTCATTAGTTTATTTTCAATGCGAACATAATAACCGGAAAAAGCATGGATATCATTTTTTTAGGCGGTCTCGAGATCGAAACCATCATCGGCATCTACGATTGGGAGCGCTCAACCAAACAAACCGTTGTACTGAACATTGAGATGGCCTACGACATTCAGAAAGCCTATGAAACCGATGACATTCAATACACTCTGGATTACAAAGCGGTTTCCAAACGCATTATTTCATTTGTAGAACAAAGCCAGTATTTTTTAGTCGAAAAACTGATTGAAGAAATTGCACGCTTAATCCGTTCTGAATTCAACGTACCATGGGTCAAAATTACGCTCAATAAAAAAGGCGCGATTCGTGGAGCAAGTGACGTCGGCATCATCATCGAACGAGGCGAAAAATAACTCATGCCTACAGGCTATATCAGTATCGGCAGCAACATTGAGAGAGATCACAACGTCCCCTCAAGTTTAGCAGCGTTGGCTGAAAAATTAGGTTCAATCACCTGCTCCAACGTTTATGAAACCGCAGCGATTGGCTTCGATGGCGATGCTTTCTATAATCTGGTGGTGAGTTTTAATTCCGAACTGACCGCCAAAGAAGTTGCGAAAATTTTGCGGGAGATTGAGCTAGACCACGGACGAACCCGAGATAGTCAAAAATTTTCCGCTCGAACCCTGGACTTGGATTTATTACTCTATGGCGATTTGATTATCAATGATGGTCGACTACAAATTCCACGCAAGGAAATAGAACATTATGCCTTTGTGTTAGAACCCCTTGCCGAAATAGCCCCCAATCTTATGCATCCAACGCTAAAAATCGACTACGCAACGCTATGGAAGCAATTTGATAAAACCAATGCACAGCAAGTACGCATTAATCCAACATGGCTTTCAACAAAATAAGCTTCGACCACCATCCACTTTAAGAATCTGGCCGGTCACATAATCGGCATCTCGGCACAAATACAAAACTGCCTTCGCAATATCGACTGGATCCCCCTGTCGCTGTAAAGCAATGCGGCGTAAAATTTCCAATTGCCGATCAACCGTATTACCTTCAGTCGGCCACAAAATAGCTCCGGGCGAAACACCATTCACCCGAATTTCCGGCGCTAATTCCTTCGCCAACACCAGAGTCATTGCTTCCAGTCCAGCTTTGGCAATGCTGTAAACTGGATAACCCGGCAAGCCACGTTCAGAATGAATATCGATAATATTGACGATACCCCCTTGTCGGGAACGTAAACTATTAGCCACAGCTTTTGCAAGAAAAAATGGCGCTTTAAGATTGCTACCCATCAGCGCATTCCAACTGTGTTCTGTCGTATCAGCAACCGTCTGCGGGAAGAATAGCGAAGCATTATTAATCAAGACATCCAGACCACCCCATTGATCTTGAGATTTAGCCGCTAATTGCATTAACTCGGTGCTATTAAGTAAATCAGCTTGAATTCCAACGACTGATTCATGACGAAGCGCATTTAATTCCGCAACCAGTGCCAATGCGGCCTGCTCAGAGCTATTGTAATGCACAATGACATTGTATCCATGGGCATGCAATAATCTAGCACACGCCGCACCAATACGCTGAGCTGCGCCAGTAATTAGAACACTCCTAGAGCCACTCATAATACTTATCACCTCATTAATTATTGATCTGACAGATCAATTGGATGGGCAATAGTGTTTGAGTTATTTTCAGCCCCCGGATTCACCTTCGGCTCCCAAAATCTTGCGCAAAGTAAACCCAATTCAAATAATAAACACATCGGCAAAGCGAGCAATAACTGCGAAAGCGCGTCAGGCGGCGTTAAAAACATTGCAATCACAAAAACCCCAACAATCACGTAGGGACGTTGCTCAGCTAACGTTTGCCGCGTCACCACGCCCATCCAAACCAGCACAATCGTCAATACCGGCACCTGAAAAGCTGCCCCAAAGGCCACAAACAAGGTCAGAACAAAATCAAAATATTTAGCTATATCAGTCATCATGGCCACACCCACGGGTGCAGTAGCGGTCAAAAACTGAAAAATTAATGGAAAAACCACAAAATAAGCAAAGGCAGCGCCCATATAAAATAAAGCAGTACTCGCTACCAGCAAAGGTAAAATCAGACGCCGTTCATGCCGATATAATCCCGGCGCAATAAAAGCCCAGAACTCATACAAAACCACAGGTACCGCAACAAACAACGCCACGACAAACGTAAGCTTAAGTGGCGTTGTAAATGGTGTCGCCACATCAATTGCAACCATCTGGCTATTAGCAGGCATATGCTTAAGTAACGGTGTTGCCAAGTAGGTATAAATATCATTAGCAAAATACATAAGTCCAAGAAAGACCAAACTCACCCACAACACCACCACCAAAATTCGACTTCGTAATTCAATCAAATGGCTAATGAATGGCTGTTCAGTTCCGGTTTTTGAATCATCTGAATTCATGACAACAAGTCCATATTTAAGCGAAGTAAAAAAATGACTGCATGGAAAAAAAGCTATTTTTCATCTACCATCTCTTCAAATACACTCCAAGGTCACAAAATAGTAAAATTGAAATATATGTACTACACATATCTTTAGATAAAAGTATTACTCGATTCCTTTCAACAGTATAGTAGGTTCACCATAATTGAGCACCCAAAACTCAAATGACGAGATGATCGTAAATTTCACTCTTTAGCTCTGTAAAGCACGAGATAACACCTTTAGCTTTATCAAACATAACCATTTTACCTAGTTTCTTCAGTCAAGATTGAGATAGTACAAAATACTCTTAAGCAAATTGTTTTATCAAGCTAAAAAATAATTTATATTCTAAAATATCATCCCCTCAAATTGACATAATTTAGATGTGCGTCTATATTTTATTTTCAATTAAGTAAGAATCTAAGATTAATAGCGACTCAACCCACTTAATTTTCTTTAATGTCAACCCACAAAGTATCCTATGAACGAGACCTTCTATGATGTACTACGCAGACAAGGTATAAGCAGGCGAAGCTTTCTTAAATTTTGCAGCTTGACCGCCGCCTCACTTGGCTTAGGCAATACTTTTGCTCCGAAAATTGCCAATGCCATGGAAACCAAACCACGCACCCCTGTAATTTGGTTACATGGTCTCGAATGCACCTGCTGTTCGGAATCATTCATTCGGTCAGCTCACCCATTAACTAAGGATGTGGTGCTCTCGATGCTTTCACTCGATTATGATGATACCTTAATGGCCGCAGCAGGGCACCAAGCCGAAGCGATTATCGAGCAAGTAAAATCAAAATACGACGGTAATTATATTGTCGCCGTAGAAGGCAACCCACCCTTAGCTGAAGATGGAATGTTTTGCATCCACGGCGGTCGTCCATTTTTGGAAGTTTTAAAAGAAACTTGTGCAGGAGCAAAAGCCATCATTTCCTGGGGATCTTGCGCAGCTTATGGATGTGTTCAAGCGGCCAAACCCAATCCTACCCAGGCAACCCCTATCCATAAAGTCATCAGCGACAAGCCAATTATTAAGGTTCCAGGGTGTCCACCGATAGCGGAAGTTATGACCGGTGTAATTGCATATATATTAACATTCGACCGCCTACCAGAATTAGATCGTCAAGGTCGCCCCAAAATGTTCTATGGACAACGTATTCATGATAAATGTTATCGGCGCGGGCATTTTGATGCTGGACAGTTTGCCGAGATTTGGGATGATGAAGCTTCTCGTAAAGGCTATTGCCTCTACAAAGTTGGTTGCAAGGGCCCTACAACTTATAACGCCTGCTCATCAATGAGGTGGAATGGGGGAATTTCCTGGCCCGTTCAATCAGGACATGGCTGCATCGGCTGTTCTGAAGACGGTTTTTGGGATAAAGGCAGTTTTTATGATCGCATTGTGGGAATGGATAATTTTGGAATCGAAGCCAGCGCCGACAGAGTTGGCGGACCTGTTGCCGGTGTCGTAGCAGGAGCAATAGCTACCCACGCGGTCGTAACCGCTCTCTCTCGCTCGAAAAAGAAATCTGATTAATCATATTACAAATTCAACGAAAGGTTTTACTCCTATGACAAGTAACGAAGCCGAAGTATCCAAGATTGACAGCAAAGGAAGAAGAGTCGTCGTAGACCCTGTTTGCCGTATTGAAGGGCACCTACGTATCGAAGTCAATCTTGATAACAGCAACGTTATCCGCAATGCCGTATCAACCGGCACAATGTGGCGGGGGTTAGAAGTGATTCTTCAGGGGCGTGACCCGAGAGACGCCTGGGCATTTGCACAACGCATCTGCGGCGTATGCACCGGACCTCACGCACTCGCGTCAGTGAGATCAGTAGAAGATGCGTTATCAATCAAAATTCCGGAGAACGCCAATACTATCCGAAACATAATGCACCTTAATCTGTTCGTTCATGATCATTTAGTACATTTCTATCACTTACATTCATTAGATTGGGTTGATGTCATTTCGGCACTCAAAGCAGATCCTAAAGCGACCAGCGAAGCAGCTCAGCGGCAGTCATCCTGGCCAATGTCTTCTCCAGGTTACTTTAACGACGTCCAAACGCGACTGAAAAAGTTTATTGAATCCGGCCAACTTGGACTATTTAGCAACGCTTATTGGGGCAATCCAGCTTACAAACTGCCGCCTGAAATTAATTTGCTCGCGGTAGCCCACTATCTTGAAGCACTAGACTTTCAAAAGGAAATCATCAAGGTTCATACAATTTTTGGTGGTAAAAATCCTCATCCAAATTGGCTGGTTGGCGGCGTTCCCTGCCCCATCAATCTTGAAGGAGCAGGGGGTGCCATCAACATAGAACGGTTGAACATGATAAAAACCATCATTGATCGCTCGGCGGAGTTTGTTGAAAAAGTATACCTCCCTGATCTGTTGACAATTGCCAGTTACTATAAAGACTGGCTACACGGTGGAGGTATTGCTTCAAAAAACCTAATGGCGTACGGTGAAATTCCAATACGTGCCAATGATTACACTGCCGGTAATTTTCAATTTCCACGCGGCGCGATTATTAATGGCAATCTTGCTGAAATTCATGATATCGATCTCTATGACCCGTCGCAGATCCAAGAATTCGTGACCCATTCCTGGTATAAATATCCGACAGAGAATGTTGGTCTCCACCCCTTTGACGGCATCACTAATCCAGATTTTACCTTAGGTCCTAATACAGTCGGCACTAAAACCAAGGTTGAAAATTTTGACGAAAGCGCGAAATATTCATGGATTAAAGCCCCTCGCTGGAAAGGTCATCCGATGGAAGTTGGACCGCTAGCACGTATCGTTTTAGGCTATATGCAACCGAAGCAATTTCCGTTTTATAAAGAATCGGTAGACTCGGTACTCAACAAACTAGATTTACCATTTGAAGCTCTATTCTCAACGCTCGGTCGCACAGCCGCCCGTGGGATTGAAACCTTATATTGCGCAAAATTGCAACAAGAACAATTTGATAAACTCATGAGCAATATCAAAGCCGGAGATATCAACACCGCCAATACCGAAAAGTGGTATCCATCCAGCTGGCCCACAGAAGCTCGCGGTGTAGGTTTTTCGGAAGCACCGCGTGGCGCTTTGGGACACTGGCTTAAAATCAAAGATACTAAAATCGAAAACTATCAGTGTGTAGTGCCTACGACCTGGAATGCAAGTCCGCGTGACCACCAAGGGCAAATCGGCGCTTATGAAGCGGCATTACTAAATACGCCAGTCGCGAACCCGGAACAACCACTTGAAATTCTGCGCACGTTGCATTCTTTCGATCCCTGTTTAGCCTGTGCGACCCACATTATTGATCCAAACGGCGCTGAAATGTCGGTTGTCAAGATACTCTGAAACTACGCTCGATAAGGAGAGTTAACCATGAATGAAACCGATTCTTCTGCAAACAACAATGATGAAGCATTAGGCTTACGACAAATAAAAGCCGTCTATGTCTACGATGCTCCGGTACGTTTTTGGCACCTAACCAATGGCGTTTCAATTGTCATCCTAATAATTACCGGTTATTTTATTGGCACTCCGTTACCCAGTTCTCACCAAGGATCAACTGAAATTTATTCGATGGGCTGGATTCGATTAACCCACTTTGTAGCCGCCTATATTTTTGCCATAGGTTTTCTCGGACGCTTATATTGGGTTTTCGCGGGCAATGCCCATGCAAAGCAGATTTTTTATCTGCCAATTCATAAATTACGCTGGTGGGGCGAAGTCATTTTTGAGCTTAAATGGTATATGTTCATGGTTAAGCAGCCCAAAAAGTACATCGCTCACAATCCTTTAGCTCGCGTAATGATGTTTACGTTTGCCGTCTGGGGTTCCATTTACATGATACTGACCGGCTTTGCTCTTTATAGCGAGGGTGAAGGCTCAGGTCATTGGAGCGATATTTGTTTCGGTTGGATTTTAGATTTATCGGGTGGTTCAATGGCAACCCATTCACTTCACCGAATAGGGATGTGGGTAACGCTGATTTTTGCAACAATTCATACCTATGCCGCAATCCGAGAGGATATTGTCTCCCGTCAATCCATCCTCGCCACAATGTCTAGCGGTTGGCGCACCTTCAGAGACTAACCCTGATCAACGAGAATCCTAATGAACACCAACGAATTTAACAACCAAGCCAATCAAGCGCAGGATCAAATTTCACTCGAACGCCTAAAACCGATAGATTTGCGCCATAGCTCACAACTAGCATTGGCTAGCTTTGCCTTCACATCGTTATTTTTTGCTGGCCTTGGCGTTCTTACCCTTCTCGATATACTAAACGCTACCGCAGCAGCAGGTATATTAGCGGCACTTGGTTGTGCGCTTGCGTTGGGCGATGCTCTTTATATCAGAAACATGGACAATACGATGGAAGCGCTCGCTGACGCGCTGCAAAAAAGCACCACCGGCATTAATGACATTTCCAATGAGTTTATCCTGCCGGAAGGATCACCGGTAAAACTGATTGTCAAACTGATCGCGGAACGAGATCAACGCGTTAGAGAAATGATCGGAAGAATACGAAAAGGAACAACGTTAGCTGCTCAAGATGCAACCAAACTCAATAATTTTCTTTACGATTCTAACGCCTTGGCGGACGACCAAAGACGTTTAGCAGAAAACATTATCGAAGCCAGTAAACAATCGCGCGAAGTGGCAGAACAAGCGAGTAACAATGCACTTGACTTAAGTTCGACCACAAATCGCCATATCGAGCAAGCCCGAGCATCTGTCGCCCAATTACGAGAAACCGCCAAAGGTGTTGATGAGGTTGAGCAAGGTATTTGTGAATTCGAAAACAAAGTCAAAGAACTCGAAATGCATTCTCAAGCGATTGGTGGGGTTGCTGAAATTATTAATGCCATCTCCAGCAAAACAAATTTATTAGCCCTGAATGCCTCCATTGAAGCTGCCCGGGCTGGCGATTCAGGTCGGGGATTTGCGGTCGTTGCGGATCAAGTGCGCGTTCTGGCGAGCCAAGTTCAGGAAGCAACTGCAACAATTGCAGAAAGCATTATCACCATGGATACGCTTGTGGGTAACACCAGACAAGAAACCACGGTCATATTGGGTCATGTCAAAAAAACCGCCCAAGCGGTTCGAGATGCCACCGAACGTTTCGGTAAAATGGTCAGCGACTTTGATCTTATGGGACAACATATCAATGAAACCACCAGGGGTATCGGTTCAATGGACGAATCAAACATCAAAATTCAGGAAAAAGTATCATTAATTCATCAAAGTTGTGATCAAGTTTCCAAACGCATCACGGAAGCTGAAAAAAGTGTGGCTAAAGTGATCAGCACTACAAGTCGCATTCAAGAACTAGGCGCAAATTTCCGAATTGGCGACAATGCCTTAGAAACATTAATAGAAATATTAGAGAATACGAGACGAGGATGCGCCAAAGCACTAGCGTCATGCGGCGACCCGGTATTATCCGGTGAAACCGCCGATGGCGCCGAAGAAGCTATTATCACACCGGAAATGCAAGAAAAATTATTCACAACTTATAAACGCCTCACTCAATCCTTAACCAAAGAAATCCCCGAAGCACATTACGCAATCATTGTTGACGAAAATGGCGAGGTAATACACGCTGAATTTAAAGGCATGCGCACTCGACTAATCGACGATCCGCATATATCCTTAAGAGCCATTAGAAACAAAAACAATGTATCAATCAATTCACTCACCGATGAAAATAGTACTTTAATTACCGAGCTTTCGTTACCCATCAAAGTGCGTGGTCGTAGTTTTGGTGCCATACGTATTGGCGTTCCTCCATCGCTAATCGCCAAATAATCTTTCTAATGGTCAACTTTATTACGCAATCATCGCATATGATCGAAACACCCACTATTTTGGTATTAGGTATTGGCAATATATTATGGGCCGATGAAGCTTTTGGGGTTCGATGCCTAGAAGCGTTAAACCAATCCTGGTCTTTTGCCTCCAACGTTAGTCTGATGGACGGCGGAACACAGGGACTATACTTATTACCTCATGTTCAGAATGCTGATCGCTTGCTGGTATTTGATGCCATCGACTACGGAGACACACCCGGTACTTTACGTGAGATCATAGGCTCTGAAGTACCACGCTTCTTTGGCGTAAAAAAAATGAGCCTACATCAAACCGGTTTCCAAGAAGTATTAAGTGCTGCCGACTTTACCGGACAATATCCGAGTGAAATTGTTCTGATTGGTGTGCAACCTGAAGAGCTTGACGATTTTGGTTCCGGACTTCGGGAAAGTGTTATAAATCAGATACCCGCCGCAATAAAACTCGGTTTGGATTGGCTTTCCCGCTGGGATGCCAAACCTACTCCTCGTGTGAATTCCAGCGCCATCCCTCATGACGCAAGAACTCACTGTCACCCAGAAATAACCGCCATCAATATCATTTAAAGTTTATGTCTCAATTATTACAACCAGCCTTGACTTCAATCACTAAACTAAATGAAGCGATAAGCAGAATGATTAATTTACATGGTTTTTCACCACTCAGCACAAACCATTTAGATGGAACTTTCTCATCCGGTCGCCACCTAGTACTGCTAACTCAAGATCCACTCTTAAGTCCCGAATCGCTGGATGCCTGCGTGATTTTGCCCGAAGCTTTAAAACGAAGACCATCCGACATCATTGTTAAATGGGTTGCCGATGCTGAAACCAGCCAACAATTGATGGCCAGCTGTCAAATTAATCGAGCTCCCGCCGTAATCTTTTTTCAAAATGGACAAATAACAAACTATCTGGAAGGCATTCGAGACTGGGGAAGTTATGAAGCCTCCATACTGGCACTTGTTGATTCATGCGCCGACCGATTCGAAGCTTAAATCAAGCCCTTAGTTATCGCCGAGAGAGACTACAATGATGAGTTCAACACCCCAATACAAAGCCTTCCCAATCCCAGTGATCGCCTATAATACTGAAAGTGAACCGGATGACACGGCGGAACTGATTGGTATCCCCATGGACATGGGCGTATTTTCCTTTCCCGGCGCCCCCTATGATACCGACCCGGACGTCATCAAAATAGCCATAGACTTGATCGACAATCTAATTGAAGGAATCTCTGCGGTACTCAATGAACGGCGGATTCAACTCCGAAGTGCAATCCTAGTTGTCATGCGGCCTTCGGCAAAGATTCTGCAAAAAAGACTGAATGAGGTGTTTTATAGTTAAGGCTTTTCCGTGGTCGATGGTTAAGTTTTTTCATCACCTCCTCGACATCCTTATC
>CANNKG010000033.1 GCA_947505105.1 Methylococcaceae bacterium
AGGATGTCGAGGAGGTGATGAAAAAACTTAACCATCGACCACGGAAAAGCCTTAACTATAAAACACCTCATTCAGTCTTTTTTGCAGAATCTTTGCCGAAGGCCGCATGACAACTAGGATTGCACTTCGGAGTTGAATCCGCCAATCAATATAAAAAGAAAATCGATTAAAGAAGCTGATTTTATATCTTTTATTGGGATGCAGGATGTCACCGAAAGAGCCCAATTATCCAAGAGCAGCCTACTGAAATACAACGAGATCAAAAGTGGTTTTACTTATTTTGAAAATGGCGATGTCTTACTAGCCAAAATAACGCCGTGCTTTGAGAATGGAAAAGGCTGTATTACCAAAGATTTACCAACTGAAGTTGGTTTTGGTAGTACTGAATTTCATGTGTTACGTGCAAAAGACAATTCTGATTCAGGCTTTATTTATTTTTGGACTACAAGAAGGAATTTTAGATTAGCGCTTGAGTCTGAAATGGTTGGCAGCGCTGGCCACAGACGGGTTCCATTAAACGCTATTCGTGCTTACCAAATGCCCTGTCCGAAGAGAAAGAATGAACAAACCGCCATCGCCAATGCCCTGTCCGATGTCGATGCGCTGATTAACGAGCTGGAAAAACTGATTGCCAAAAAACAGGCCATCAAAACCGCCACCCTGCAGCAACTCCTCACCGGCCGCACTCGCTTGCCACCCTTCGCCCTGCGCGAAGACGGTACGCTTAAGGGCTATAAGCAGAGTGAGTTGGGGGAAATTCCGGAGGATTGGGAGGTAGCCAGACTTGGAGAAATTGGTCAGTGTGTAATCGGCCTAACCTATTCGCCAAACGATGTGGCTGATTTCGGAACTTTAGTACTTCGATCATCAAATGTGCAGGGAAATCGCTTAGCCTACGAAGATAACGTTTATGTACAAATGGACTTGCCGGAGCGAGTTATAGTTAAAAGAGGCGATATTCTTGTTTGTGTTAGAAATGGTAGTCGCCATCTTATTGGGAAGTGCGCGTTAATCGACGCTTCAGCTGAAGGCTCGGCTTTTGGTGCTTTCATGTCTGTCTTTCGCACCCAATCATATGGTTTTGTTTTTTATCAATTTCAGTCGGATATTATCCAAAATCAAATCAATGAAATAATGGGAGCAACCATCAACCAAATTACGAATAAGGATATGGATGGTTTCAAAATTCCTTTACCTAAACTGGAAGAAGAACAAACCGCCATCGCCACCCTCCTGTCCGACATGGATGCCGAAATCCAAACCCTGCAACAACGCCTAAGCAAAACCCGCCAAATCAAACAAGGCATGATGCAGGAGTTGCTGACTGGCCGTATTCGCTTAGTGAGTTGAACAAAATAATGACAAAGCGAACTCCGTCAATCTGTATAGCTCTGCAATTAAACACGCAGGCTATGCTGCCGGGCTTTTTTGTCGTATGAAATATGCAATCGGCAGCGAGCAAGATCAATTCGAGCCGGGTTCTGACAACAAGGTGCTCAAAAACATGCTTGGCATTGCATCCGAACAGGATATGCACGAAGCCGAGAACAGTTTATTGCTGAAGTTGTACGAATATCTTTACGAACCCGAGTTTGCGGTGCATTCGCTCAGCTTTGCAGACATCCAGGTCTGGCATCGTAAATGGTTGGGAAATGTTTATCGCTGGGCAGGTACTACCCGTTCGGTGAATATGGGCAAAGGCGGCTTTGAGTTTGCGGCGGCGCAACGTATTCCAGCCTTGATGGCTAAGTTTGAATCTGAGTATTTACAGCACTATGCCGAGTTGGCAAATTGGGAGAGCGAATACTTAATCGGCAATTTGGCGCGCAGCCATGTGGAGTTTATTTTGATTCACCCCTTTCGCGAGGGCAATGGCCGCATATCTCGATTGCTGATGGATGTAATGGCTACGCAAGCGGGCTATGGGCCGCTGGATTATTCCTTATGGGATCAGCATAAAGACTTTTACTTTAAAGCGATTCAAGCAGGGCATGCTGGGAATTACCAGCCTATGGAGCGATTGGTCAGGGATGTGCTGGAAAACTAGCGATCAATCAGCCAATGCTAAATGGCGGAATTTGTTAGTGCTGGATTTGAGTTTTACTTCGATTAAATGCACTGACTCACCCGTTTCTATAGCGCTTGAGCTGGCAACGGCTCTGATAATACGGGCTTTAGTAATTTTTTTAACGGTTTTTTGCGTGGTCATAGCAAATCTCCTAATATTTGCTATTCATTATAGCAGTTTAGAGATGCAACGACATTGGGATTATGGAGTATGAAATGAGCATAGTTGGTCAACGGGAACGTGCCACGCAAAGCCGTATCGTTGCATTCTTTCAAAACGAATTGGGCTATCGTTATCTGGGCGATTGGCAGGACCGCGACGGTAATAAGAATATCGAGACCGGTTTACTGACCACTTGGTTACAAAAGCGCGGCATTAATGATGCATTGATTAGCCGAGTCATTCGCCAACTGGATATTGCGGCGGCACTGGGCGAAGGGAAAAAACTGTATTACGCCAACAAAGAGGTGTATCGCTTGTTGCGCTATGGTGTAAAAGACAAGGAAGGCGCGGGCGAGCAAAATCAAACGGTGTGGTTAATCGACTGGCACAACCCGCAAGCCAACGATTTTGCGATTGCCGAGGAAGTCTCCATCAAGGGCGAACACAAAAAACGCCCCGATCTGGTCTTGTACGTCAACGGCATTGCTTTAGGCATCCTGGAACTAAAGCGTTCGTCGGTATCGGTGGCCGAAGGGATTCGCCAGAATCTGGATAATCAGAAAAAAGATTTCATCCGTAACTTCTTCACCACGATCCAACTGATCATGGCCGGTAACGATACCCAAGGTTTGCGTTACGGCGCCATTGAAACTCCGGAAAAGTATTATTTAGAATGGAAGGAGAATGTGGCTCATTCTTTTGAGCATAAACTGGACTTCCATTTAAGCCGCATCTGCAACAAACAGCGTTTCTTGCAAATCATTCATGATTTTATGGTGTTTGATGCAGGCGTCAAGAAAACCTGCCGCCATAACCAGTTTTTTGGTATCGAAGCGGCCAAGCAGCATATCGCCCGTCGTGAAGGCGGTATTATTTGGCACACCCAGGGTTCGGGTAAAAGTTTAACTATGGTGTGGTTAGCCAAGTGGATTCGAGAACATGTTAAAGATAGTCGGGTATTAATTGTAACCGACCGGACCGAGTTGGATGAGCAGATTGAAAAGGTCTTTTCCGGCGTCGAAGAAGCCATTTATCGCAGCAAAAGCGGCGCTGATCTAACTGCCACGTTAAACCAAGCCAATCCTTGGTTAGTTTGTTCCCTGGTACATAAATTCGGGCGGCAATCCGATAGTGAGGATAACACTGCCACCGATACTTTTATTGAGGAGCTCATAAAGTCCTTACCCAAGGATTTCAAGGTCAAAGGTGATTTGTTGGTGTTTGTCGATGAATGTCATCGCACCCAATCCGGCAAGCTGCATGAAGCAATGAAGTCAATTCTGCCAACAGCGATGTTTATCGGTTTTACCGGTACGCCGCTGATGAAAAAGGACAAGAAAAAATCCGTGGAGATATTTGGCCCCTATATCCATACCTACAAATTCGATGAAGCGGTGGCCGATGGCGTGGTGCTGGATTTGCGCTACGAAGCGCGAGACATCGATCAACACATCACTTCGCAAAAGAAAGTAGATGAGTGGTTTGAGGCCAAGACCCGTGGCTTATCCAACATCGCTAAAACCCAGCTCAAGCAAAAATGGGGCACCATGCAAAAGGTGTTATCCAGCAAATCGCGCTTGCAGCAGATCGTTAACGATATTCTGCTCGATATGGACACCAAGCCTCGACTGATGGACGGCTACGGTAATGCGATGTTGGTGTGTGCGAGCGTTTATCAGGCCTGCAAGGCGTATGAAATGTTTAGCCAGTCGGATTTGGCCGGCAAGGTGGCGATTGTGACAAGTTTCCAGCCCACCGCCACCAGTATTAAGGGCGAGGAAAGCGGCGAAGGTCTGACCGAGAAGTTATTCAAATACGACATTTATCGCAAGATGCTGGCCGATTATTTTGAGCAGCCGGAAGATGAAGCAGCCAGTCGGGTTGAGGAATTTGAAAAAGCCGTTAAAAAACGCTTTATCGATGAGCCGGGGCAAATGCGTTTGCTAATCGTGGTAGATAAATTGCTGACCGGCTTTGATGCCCCTTCCGCGACGTATTTGTACATCGACAAGCAAATGGCGGATCACAGTTTGTTCCAGGCCATTTGTCGGGTTAATCGCTTGGATGGTGACGATAAAGAATACGGCTATATCGTTGACTACAAGGATTTGTTTCGTTCCTTGGACAAAGCTATTAGCGATTATACCCAAGGTGCGTTTGAAAACTTTGACAAAGAAGATGTTGCAGGACTTGTGAAAGACCGTCTAGAACAGGCGCGGCTGGATTTGGAAGATAGCTTAGAAGTGGTGCGAGCCTTGTGTGAGCCGGTTAAAGCACCGCGTCTTACCCAAGACTATATTCATTACTTTTGTGGCGAGTCTGGCGTTAATGAGGATGAACTCGGCGAAAAGGAACCGTTACGCCTAACACTCTATCAGAACGTTGCCAAACTAATACGGGCTTTTGCCAATATCGCGAATGAAATGCCTGAGGCAGGATTTTCTGTAGCAGATTCAGAAAAAATTAGAATAGAAGTTGCCCATTATGAACAAGTGCGTGACGAGGTGAAACTGGCCAGTGGCGATTTACTGGAGATGAAACGCTTTGAGCCGGCCATGCGCCATCTGTTGGATATGTATATTAGAGCGGACAGTAGCGAACAGTTGATGGATTTTGAAGAGCTTGGACTCATCGAACTGATTGTTGAAAAAGGTCTTGATGCGATTGAAGCGCTACCTGAGGGGATTCGTAACAATCAAGAAGCGATGGCGGAAACCATTGAAAATAATGTGCGCCGAACCATCGTCGATGAAAATCCGGTCAACCCTAAATATTACGAACAGATGTCGATGTTGCTGGATGAGTTGATCGAATTACGTCGGCAAAAGGCCATTGAATACCAGGCGTATCTGGAGCGTATTCGCGAGCTATCCCGCAAGGTCATTCGTCCCGAGCAAGTCGGCTCAAGCTATCCGTATTCGATGGATACTCAAGCCAAACGGGCGTTCTATGATAACTTTGGCAAAGATGAGGTGTTAGCCACCAAAATCGATAGCGCTATCCGTTATACCAAGAAAGCCGATTGGGTTGGCGACCGCTTTAAAGAACGAGAAATCGCCAATGCTTTACGAGAAGAAACAGCAGGCTATGATGTGGATATTCAAACGGTGATGGAATTGGCTAAAGCGCAGAAGGATTATCACTAATGCCTCAAGTGCAAATTGGTTCGTTGTCACTGCAACTGAATCGCAAAGCCATTAAAAACCTACATATCAGTGTCTTGCCGCCCGATGGTCGTATTCGCGTGTCGGCTCCCGAACACATGACCGATACCGCGATTCGCATGGCGGTGGTCAGCCGCATCCCGTGGATTAAACAGCAGCAACGTGACTTTGCAGCCCAACCTAGACAATCTAATCGGGCTTTGGTCAGCGGTGAATGCCACTACTTATGGGGTAAACGTTATCGATTAAACGTGATGGAACAACATGGTCGGCATGAGGTAAAAGTCTCAGGGGGCAAAATTCATCTGTTTGTGAACCCTGGTACTTCGGTTGAAAATAGAGCGTTGGTACTCAACGAATTTTATCGAACTCAGCTTAAAACCGATATTAAAAAGCTTATCAATCAATGGCAAAAACACATTGACGTTGAAATTGTTGATTGGAACGTTAAGAAGATGAAAACCAAATGGGGTAGCTGTAATATCGAGGCTAAACGCATCTGGTTGAATCTTGAATTGGCGAAAAAACCACCTGAATGCCTAGAATATATTTTAGTTCATGAACTTGTCCATTTACTAGAACGTCATCACAATGAGCAGTTTAGAGCGTACATGGACAAATTCATACCAAATTGGCGCGAACGACGAGATTTACTGAAAAGTATGCCGCTTGCTTTTGAAACTTGGTCTTACTAGCGGACGTCATTTTTAGTCACAATAATAATATTTTATTTAACTTTGAAATCGACTATAATTATAATTAATTGAAAATATAAGACTAATTTATATTACAACCCACTTATAATTTCTCAAATTCTGCGTAAGTGATCCTATAACGTTAAAATATTCCTAATCTCGCAGGTCATCGACCAAGGGGCTTAAGATGATTCGATATCTAGCCAATTCTGCATTTCTGATTAGTATTTGTTTTACTCCGGCCTGGAGCGGTGAAACTATTGTCGGCTATGTCAAAACAACCACCCCCGAAGCCGTGCTTTTGACTGCTCAAAGCCCACACATTGCAAAAGTCGGTGATCCTGTAGTGCTCGGTACTACCATAAAGACCAATGCTAACGGCAGTATCGGCATTAGTTTGAAGGATGATACTCTACTCTCTTTTGGTCCAGATACCGATTTTGAAATTACCGAATTTGTGTATCAACCCGAAGCTGATCAGTTGAAATTGTCGATGAAGCTTCTGAAAGGAACTCTCCAATACATTTCCGGCATTATCGCAAAACTTAAACCGGAAGCCGTCAGCTTAAATACCCCTACCGGCATCATTGGCGTACGGGGAACGCGTTTCGTCGTAAAAGTCGCTGATTAATCTGAGGGATTACGATTATGTTTACTCAACAATTCTTTAAAATCATCGGCGTAACCATCCTTAGCACACTCATCAATGCCTGTACTCCACAATCATACGTGACCTTACTTAAAAATCCTGATGGCTCTACCGGAAAAGTGATCGTGACGAGTGAAAAAGGACAAACAGAATTATCGCAAGATCATGCTGCTGCGACACTTGATAGCTCGAGCACCGAAGTATTTGAGGTATCAGAGCAGAAACTCAACGAAGATTTTAGTGAAGCCTTTAGCGCGCAACCACTATCACCGAGTCATTTTCGGCTTTATTTTATTCAGGGAGGAACACAGTTAACTCAAGAATCTGAGGCCTTAATTCCTGAAATCATTAAAGTCATTGCATCAAGGCCGGGTGTAGATATATCAATTATTGGCCATACTGATAGCGCCGGCCCCGCAAATATGAATACCCAGCTCGGCCTTAAGCGTGCCAAAGAAGTCAGTCAATTACTGGAACAGGCAGCACTTGAAATGAATAAAATCACCATCACATCGCACGGCGAAAAAAACCAATTGATCAAAACTCCGGATGAAACTCCGGAGCCACTGAATCGCAGAGTAGAAGTGACAATTCGCTAGTCATTTACAAATTTTGTTTAACAAACAGCGTAACGCTTTTGACCCAATACAGAATTCCAATTATCCTCACATGTATTTTGGCTTATTGAGGGAGCGGAATTTTCGATATTGCAATTTTAGCCAAACTACTTAATTCCGAACCATCACTTTCGAGATAAGCAATGATTTCACGTCGCATTCTAGGATCCCAGGATCTTATGATGTGATTTCTCACACCTTCAGCAGCGGCTTCTTTATCGCTCTCAGCATTAAAGAAATCACTAATATCATTGGCCATTTTGATCAATCGTTCAATTTTCATGGTGGATGGTTGTTTAGATTAAAAATGTGCTGTGGGTTAAACGGTCTGAATGTGTATAGACAACATACTGATCTTTTCGAGCAAAACCAATCAAAGTTAAACCGGTTTCATCGGCAAGACGAATCGCCAGACCGGTTGGCGCCGAAACGGCTGCAAGTAAACTGATGCCAACAAAGGCGGCTTTTTGAATCATTTCGAAACTGGCACGACTGGTAATAATGACAAAGCCTTCCGCAAAATTTCGTCCGGTTTTTAACAGTAATCCAATCAGTTTATCCAGAGCATTATGCCGTCCAACATCTTCACGCAACTCAACGATACCTTGACCTGGAATCGCCCAAGCAGCAGCATGCACTGAACCGGTCAGTTGATTAAGTTGCTGATGGCGATTCAGTTCGGCTAAAGAACTTAATAGCTCGGTAGCGGAAAGCGTCAACGAAGCCTTGACCGGCCCCGGTTTTCTGACAGCTTGTTGCAAGGTACTGGCACCGCATAAACCGCAACCAGTTCGCCCGGATAGATTACGCCCCTTTTCGGCCAAGCAGCTAAAGCGTTCAGCCGGAATTTGACAATGAACTTCAATACCATTGGATCGATTATAAACCCGCGTCGCCAGTAACTCTTTTGGGCTATCAATAATCCCCTCGGTGATACTGAAACCTAAAGCGAACTCTTCAAGATTTGTAGGCGTTACCAACATCACCACATGCGGAGTCCCGTTGTAAACCAACGATACTGGAACTTCCTCAGCAATAAAGTCGAGCTGCAAGGTGTGTTGATTACCTTGCCAACGCTCAACCATATTTTCTTGATAGCTCGGCCAACCTAAGTCCAGGTTTAATGCTTCCATAACGGAAACAGTCTCAGCCATTCGTCACGCCTTGAGCAAGCAGTTCCAATTGATTGTCGGAAAAAGCTTGATATTTGGATTGCCAATCGGAAGTTTGACTCACTTTAGTGACTTGAACTGCGGTTACCTTGTATTCTGGGCAATTAGTCGCCCAATCGGAATTATCAGTCGTAATCACATTAGCGCCGGATTCAGGGAAATGGAAGGTCGTATAAACCACCCCCGGTTGAACCCGATTACTGACCAAACATCTTAATACAGTTTCTCCAGCTCGACTCTTGATACCGACCCAATCATTATCGGTCAATCCACGTTCTTCAGCGTCATGCGGATGTATTTCAAGCCGATCTTCAGCATGCCAGGCAACGTTTTCAGTTCTACGCGTTTGGGCTCCGACATTGTATTGCGATAAAATCCGTCCGGTCGTCAGAATGAGTGGGTACTTACTGTTTACCCGCTCCTTAGTCGCCACGAATTCAGTCAGCATGAACAAACCTTTTCCATTATCACGCATAAACGTTTGTTCATGCATGATTGGCGTTCCTTCAGGAGTTTGCTCGTTACACGGCCACTGAATACTTCCCAATTCATCTATTTTTGCATAACTGACGCCAGCAAAGCTTGGGGTCAAACGAGCAATTTCATCCATGATTTCCGATGGATCGTTATAATTCATCGAATAGCCCATCGCATTTGACAGAAGCTGGGTTACTTCCCAGTCCTGATAACCAGCTAAAGGCCGCATCACTTTTCGAACTGGCGAAATACGCCGCTCGGCATTAGTAAATGTACCATTTTTTTCTAAAAATGAAGCTCCAGGCAAAAATACGTGGGCAAATTTAGCGGTCTCATTCAAGAAAATATCCTGAACGATAACACACTCCATGGCTCGGAGTGCCGCATGCACATGCTGAATATCTGGATCGGATTGGGCGATATCTTCACCTTCGACGTAAAGTCCCATAAAGCTGCCATCTAACGCAGCGTCGAACATGTTCGGAATTCGTAAACCTGGCTCACCACTCAAGTCAACGTTCCACGCATCAGCAAATAATTCCAGAGTCACAGAATCTGAAACATGACGATAGCCAGGGAATTCATGCGGGAAAGACCCCATATCGCAAGAGCCCTGAACATTGTTTTGACCACGCAAAGGATTTACACCGACACCGTCTCGGCCTAAATTTCCAGTCGCCATCGCTAAATTGGCAATAGATATTACCGTGGTCGAACCTTGACTATGCTCAGTAACACCTAAACCATAATAGATAGCGCCATTACCTGCAGTTGCATACAATCTAGCAGCCGCTCTGATTTCTGCTGCCGACACTCCCGTGATTGCTTCAAGGGCTTCCGGTGCATGTTGTGGCCCTGAAATGAAGGCTTTCCACTTGGCAAATGAAGCAACATCACAACGTTCATGTGCAAAAGCATCATCCTGTAAGTTTTCAGTAACTACGACATGAGCCAAGGCATTCATTACAGCAACATTGGTGCCAGGACGCAATTTCAGATGATGGCTTGCCTGGACATGCGGAGATTTGACCAAATCAATTTCACGCGGGTCGATTACAATCAATTTAGCGCCCTGACGTAAACGTTTTTTCATCATCGAACCGAAAACCGGATGACCGTCGGTTGGATTAGCGCCGATCACCATGATTACATCGGAATGCATGACTGAGTCAAAATCCTGGGTGCCTGATGATTCCCCGAAGGTTTGCTTGAGACCATAACCGGTCGGTGAATGACAAACGCGCGCACAGGTATCGACATTATTATTGCCGAAACCGGCACGAATTAACTTTTGCACCAAATAGGTTTCTTCGTTAGTGCATCGTGAGGAAGTAATTCCACCGATCGAATCTCTACCGTATTTGGTTTGAATGCGTTTTAATTCGGAAGCCGCATAATTTATTGCTTCTTCCCAACTGACTTCACGCCAAGCATCCTTAATGTTGGCGCGAATCATCGGTTTGGTAATTCGGTCTTTATGCGTTGCGTATCCGAATGCAAAACGTCCTTTGACACAGGAATGTCCGTGATTGGCTTTACCATCTTTATGGGGAACCATACGAATGACTTGCTCACCTTTCATCTCGGCTCTAAATGAACAGCCGACACCGCAATACGCGCAAGTCGTCACGATGGAGTGTTCAGGCTGACCCTGAGCAATCACCGATTTTTCGATCAAGGTTGCGGTTGGACAGGCTTGGACACACGCGCCACAAGATACGCACTCAGATTCCATAAAGGCCTGATTTTGACCCGGAGAGACTTTCGAATCAAAGCCGCGACCATCTAAAGTCAAGGCAAATGTGCCCTGGGTTTCTTCACAAGCTCTGACACAACGCGAACAGACAATACATTTACTTGGATCAAAGCTGAAATAGGGATTGCTTTCATCTTTAACCGCTTTCAAATGATTTTTGCCTTGCGGATTGTAGCGCACTTCACGAAGACCCACGGCTCCAGCCATGTCCTGTAGTTCGCAATCACCGTTAGCAGAACAGGTCAAACAGTCTAACGGGTGATCCGAAATGTACAATTCCATAACCCCACGACGCACATCGGCTAATTTCTGATTTTGGGTAACTACCTTTAAGCCTTCAGCGACAGGCGTCGTGCAAGACGCTGGCATTCCTCGTCCGCCTTCAATTTGTACTACGCACAAACGACAGGAGCCAAAGGGCTCAATACTATCAGTCGCACATAATTTGGGAATCTCGATGCCAATACTCGACGCTGCTCGCATAATCGAAGTCCCAGTCGGAACCGTGACTGAAAACCCATCGATCTCAAGCGTAACATTGTCGGTTGCGGTGCTTGCAGGTGTACCAAAATCTTTTTCTTTATCGATGCTCATCGGTTTGTCCTCAATTCAAAATCAAGCGGCTTCAGCGTTTTCATCAATTCCAAAATCTTCAGAAAAGTGATTCAAAGCGCTTAGCACAGGATAAGGTGTCATGCCACCTAACGCACAAAGCGAGCCATTTAACAGGGTATTACATAAATCTCGGAGTAAAGCGACATTCTTAACCAGCTCGCGACCATTAATAATGTCTTCAATTACCTCTACCCCCCGCGTTGAACCAATACGGCAAGGGGTACATTTGCCGCATGATTCAACCGCACAAAATTCCATACTGTAGCGCGCCATCTCCGCCATATTGACGGTATCGTCGAAAACCACAACGCCACCATGACCCAACACCGTCCAAATAGCCGCAAACGCTTCATAATCAAGCGGGGTATCAAATTGCGATTCAGGCATATAAGCGCCCAGTGGTCCCCCAACTTGGACTGCACGAATCGGCCTGCCCGTTGCAGAACCACCACCGAAATCATACAAAAGTTCGCGCAGCGTCATACCGAAGGCAACCTCAACCAGACCTGGATGCTTGATATTACCGGCCAGTTGTAAAGGGAGAGTACCGCGTGAACGCCCAAGTCCGAAATCTCGATAGTAATCGCCGCCCTTGTCGAGAATAATCGGCACAGATGCCAACGAAATAACATTGTTTACGACGGTCGGCTTACCGAATAATCCTTTGATCGCAGGTAATGGTGGCTTAAAGCGAACCAAACCACGCTTACCTTCAAGACTTTCCATCAACGAAGTTTCTTCACCGCATACATAGGCACCCGCGCCTAAGCGTACTTCGAGATCAAAATGCTTACCACTACCTTGAATGTCGGCACCTAAATAGCCAGCCTGATAAGCTTTTTCAATTGCGGCATTAAGTGTTTTATGCGCATGAGGATATTCAACTCTAAGATAAATGTACCCTTGAGTTGCGCCAACGGCTATACCCGCAATGGTCATACCTTCAATTAAAACGAATGGATCACCTTCCATGATCATCCGATCAGAAAAAGTACCCGAATCCCCTTCATCAGCATTGCAAATAATATATTTTTGATCAGAAGGCGTATTCAGGACGGTATTCCATTTGATGCCAGTCGGGAATGCAGCACCACCGCGACCACGAAGCCCTGAATCGGTTACGGCTTTTACAATATTAGCCTGATCCATTCTTAGGGCATTCATGAGGCCTTTGTAACCCTCATTATCCAAATAATCCTGCAAACTGATTGGATCGGTAATACCTACGCGGGCAAAGGTCAAACGGGTTTGTCTTTTAAAATAAGGCAATTCTTCGGTTAAACCGAGTGATAACGGATGCGTCCCACCTTCAGTAAAATTAGAATCAAATAAACTTTTCACCACATTGGCCTGGACGGGACCATAGGCCACACGACCTGCCGGAGTACCGACCTCTACCAACGGTTCTAGCCAGTACATACCACGGGAACCGTTACGGATAATTTCGATCTCCACGCCGCGCTGTTGAGCTTCCTTGGCAATAGCGACGGCAACCCGTTCAGCACCTAACGATAGGGCGCTCGAATCGGCAGACACATAAATTTTCTGACTCATGCGGATTCTCCTAACTCATTGACAATTTCATCGAAGGTCTCAGCAGTAATCCGTCCATAAATATCATGATCAATTTGCATGGCTGGAGAGCAAGCACAATTACCCAGACAGTAAACGGGTTCCAACGAAAAGCTACCATCAGCGGTCGTTTCATGATAATCAATACCAAGTCTGGATTTCACATGGACTTCAAGTTGCTTTGCGCCCATAGCCTGGCAGGATTCAGCGCGACAAAGATGAATAGTATGTTTTCCCGGCGGCGTTTCACGAAAATAATGATAGAAACTAATAACGCCATGCACTTCGGCACGCGATAGATTCAGAGCACTCGCTATGTCAGGAACGCACTCTGCCGGCACAAAGCCTAGGGCATCCTGAACGGCATGCAAAACAGGCAGCAGCGGACCGGGTTTAGCTTTAAAGCGCTCGGTTATTTCCTGTACAATCGAATGCATATTATCTCGTTCGGTCATATTCATCTCACTTTGATCATTCCATGCTGATTAAAACAACAGGCCACCCTGTCCGTTGCATCGCCAAAATTCAATGGTGCAGAGCATATCATAAGTATCAGACTAAGTAAAAAGCTCAAATGACCCCAAAATATTTGATTTTTTTGAATATCTATGCGTACAAACCTTATTGATTCAGATTGCCACAAAAAAATTAAAATTCCAGCATTCGCCAAATGAAAGTTTTTTCAACTAAGCTCAGGCTATTAACTTATAAATATTATAAGTTTCAACTCACTACAAATTTTATACCTATCAATAACAGAATTGATGCCAAAACAGGACGCAAAATTGATTCAGGAATCTTGGCGCTCAAATGGCTACCGATCCAAATACCCGGTAGAGAACCTACCAGTAAAGTTCCTAATAACGCCAAGTCAACATTGCCGATACTCCAGTGTCCGATCCCTGCAACGGCTGTTAAGGGAATCGCATGTGCAAGATCGGTGCCGACAATTTTGATCGTAGTCATTTTCGGATATAAAAATAATAAGGCAACTGTCCCCAAAGCGCCTGCCCCTACTGAAGACAGCGTTACCAGGACGCCTAAAACCGCGCCAGTAAGAATTGTGGCGGGTATTTGTAAATGCGCAAAACGTCCCGCATTCTCCGGAGTACTATGCTCATCATCAATGACTTGCTGCTTAGCTGCGTTTCTTAGAATAATGCTTCGAATCAATAACGCGCACGCTGTCAAAATCAAGGCAATCCCCAACGTGAAGGTAATTGCTCCGGTCGTTTCCTTACCGACTGAATTTAAATACTTTAAAACGTAGAGAGTTGCCAGGGCCAAGGGGATACTTCCCAATCCCAACCACCCCACAATCTTCCAATCAACCGAACCGTGTTTACCATGATGAACCCAAACACCGCCAGTTTTGGTAATTGCAGCAAATAATAAATCAGTCCCTACCGCGACTGCCGGCTTAAAACCAAACAAAAACACCAACAAAGGCGTCATAAGGGAACCGCCACCAACGCCGGTAATGCCAACCAATAAACCTACGGCAAAACCAGACAAGGTATACATCAAATTCATATCATTACATCCGCTTTCAAATTGAATAACAAAGTGGGTACGCACTTATTGCTAACCCTCAGGGTATTTTAACAATATGCATCAGCGGGTAATACTTAATTTAAATATTAGCTATAAATCTTGTCCTATTCTCGTGCCAAGACCAAACCTGCCTGAACTGGATCCGCACCGGAAAGATAGGAGCTTATGCTGAGCTTTTGATTGATCCCCTTTACATCTACCCAGTCCACATCAACCGTTACCAAGCGACAGGCAAGTCCCCCTGGACAATCCTTGCTTGACCAAGTGCGTTTTAGCGTAGTATTTAATCCTTGACAAGGACTGTCTTTTGCCGCCGGATCGCATTGGTCAGGACTATGGCTTTCAGAAACTAATACCGACTCTGAGGCTTCAGAAGTCCGTAACCACTCAATTTTATCCTGAACGTAATGGATTGCTGCGATACTAACGCGGGTGTCGGCATTATCTTTGAGGAATTGAGTTTGCAATTTCGCAAGACTTACCATGCCAACACCTACTATAAAAAAGGCCAGCATGGCTTCGATCAAACCAACGCCTGATTGTTTAAGAGGTTCAAAATTAATCATACGAATTTAGGAATGTAATAGGAATAATAACTAAATAATTTGAACAACTTAAATTCCCGCTCCTCAACCCTCTCCCTGAAGGAGAGAGGGTAAGTTGTGCAAGTTATTTCATGCACGTTACTTTAACGTCAGAGTAAACTTTTTATCGCTTGCCCCAACTCAGTAGGGGCATTGACTACCTCAATATTAGCCGAACGTAAGGCAGCCATTTTACCTGCCGCGGTTCCTTTGCCACCAGTGACAATCGCTCCAGCATGTCCCATACGCTTTCCGTCGGGTGCCGTTTTGCCAGCGATATAAGCGACCACTGGCTTGGAAACATGCGCCTTGATATATTCTGCAGCCTCTTCTTCTTCACCGCCGCCGATTTCACCGACCATAATTATGCCGCGAGTTTGTTCATCAGCCTCAAATCGACTAATCACATCAATAAAATTCATGCCATGGATCGGATCACCCCCAATACCCACACAGGTACTTTGTCCCAAACCTACTGCTGTTGTTTGATTAACCGCTTCGTAGGTTAGTGTTCCCGAACGAGAAACCACACCAATACTCCCCGGCAAATGGATATAACCCGGCATAATGCCGATTTTACAGGCACCCGGAGTAATGATACCTGGACAATTCGGCCCAATGAGTAAGGTATTGGGAGATTGAGCCAACACAGCCTTAACTTTGAGCATCTGTAGTACCGGAATTCCCTCAGTGATACAGACAATCAGCTCAATCCCTGCATCGATAGCTTCTAAAATAGCATCAGCGGCATAAAACGGCGGAACGTAAATCATGCTGACTGTAGCGCCGGTAGCAGAAACCGCCTCGGCCACGGTATTAAAAATCGGCAAGCCTAAATGCCGTTCCCCCCCTCGACCAGGCGTAACCCCTCCAACCAACTGCGTTCCATAAGCAAGTGCTTGTTCCGAATGAAATGTACCCTGTTTTCCAGTAAAGCCTTGGCAAATAACTCTGGTTTCCTGATTGATTAAAATACTCATGCTACGCCTCCAGACGCCAATGCTACTACCTGTTCTGCAGCACTTGCCAAATCGCTTGCCGCCACTATTTTTAATTGCGCATTTTCCAATAAGGCGCGCCCAGCCTCGGCATTCGTGCCTTCAAGACGAACCACGACCGGTACTTTGACATCCACTTCCTGAACCGCATCCAGAATACCTTGCGCAATCACATCGCACTTTACGATGCCACCAAAAATATTAACCAACACGGCTTGGACATTATGATCCGACAAAATTAATTTGAAAGCGGCTGCAACACGCGCTTTAGTTGCACCACCACCCACATCCAGAAAATTAGCTGGGGCGCCGCCTTTTAATTTGACCAGATCCATCGTTGCCATCGCCAGTCCTGCACCATTGACCATACAACCGATATTACCCTGTAAGGTAATGTAATTCAGCTCAAACTGTTTGGCCTGATTTTCCTTGTCATCTTCCTGATTGGGATCCTGCATCGCTTGAATATCCGGATGCAAGGCCAAGGCATTATCGTCAAAATTAATCTTAGCATCGAGGGCGATCAAATCGCCGCTTGTAGTCTCCACCAACGGATTAATCTCGATTTGACTTGCATCTTTTTCCAGGAATAATCGGTACATTCCTTGCATCAAGGTAGTCAACTGGCTCGCTTGTGCCGCAGTTAAACCAAGCGCGAAAGCAATTTTCCGGCATTGGTAGTTTTGCAATCCTGCCACCGGATTAATCTGCAGAGTAATAATCTGTTCCGGATGCTGCGCAGCAACTTCCTCAATATCCATGCCGCCAGCCGCGGATGCCATGAAGATCAACCTCGAACAACTACGATCGAGCAATAAACTTAAATAAAATTCACGTTGAATACTCGTCACATGCTCAACTAATACTTTTTCAATAGGTAAGCCTTCAGCATCGGTTTGATGCGTATGTAAGCGGGTTCCCAGCAACGCCGAGGTTATCGCCTGAACTTCTGCAAGATTTTCAGCGACTTTGACTCCACCCGCTTTACCGCGTCCACCGGCATGCACCTGAGCCTTAACCACCCAGCGCTGCTCGCCTCCTAAACGTTGCAATGCGGATTCCGCTTCAACAACCCCCGAAATAACCTCGCTCAGGGGTGTGGCTATCGCATAATCTCTGAATAGCTGTTTGGCCTGATACTCGTGAATATTCATTACTAATTCCTTAAGTCACATTATGAAAATAAACCAATTCTATACCCGCTACTATACTGCAAGTTATCTGATCTGTGACGATTTTGACAAAAATCCGGACTTTAAAAAACTTGCCTTGCAAGCAAAATCAAAATAACCAAATGCATAATTTCTTCTAAACTTAATCTGAGCAGCGCATAGTGTTAGAAATTTTATGCTGTGGTCTTTGAAGCTAATTCGTCACCCAAACCGCAATCTCATAAATTTAAAATGGCCGTATCCAAAACCGATGTAATTTATCCCTGCTATTTTTCGAAAGCTTATGGCATTCCGACCGATCAGGCGTGGATCTTACTGAAATTGTTTTTTATTTACCGGATCCTACTAACCTCGGTGTTTCTGGCGTTTGTTTTCTTTCCATTGGAACGATTTCCATTCGGTCCTATCGATTACTCCTTCTACAAACTGATCAGCATCAGCTACTTTACGCTCACCACCATTACCGGAGTGATCCTATTTACCCGTTGGCTGACCTACACATCCCAAGCTCAAGTCATGATCTTTACCGATATTATAGCCATTCCGCTCATCATGCTTGCATGCGGAGGGGCAACCAGTAACATCGGCATATTGCTAGTGATGTCGATCACGTTCAGCGGCATCCTGATCGGAGGGCGCTGCGCGATGTTATTTGCAGCACTTGCAACGCTTGCAATGCTAAGCGAACAGACCTACTTGATTCATACCCAAAAGTATTCGATGGCCTCTTACACTGAAGCAGGCCTGCTTGGCGCCGCCTGTTTCACCACGGCTTTACTGGCTTACATACTGGCGCAACGTTCCGAACAAAATCAATTAATCGCACAACAACATAAACAAACCATCCTAAAGCTTGAGGAATTGAATCAATCCATCATCCAACACTTGCAATCTGGAATCATTATTACCAATCGTCAACATCAAATTCAACTTTCAAATCAAACTGCATTGCGCATTTTAAATTTTGAAGCCACACCCGCTGAATTAAGCACTATTTCAATCACATTGGCGGAAGCGTTTGAATCTTGGCTGAATAACTCAGGCGCAAACCTTATTCAGATTGAAACAAATCAACAAAACCAGGTGCATAGTCGTTTTTCCTTTCTCCCCACTGCCCAGGAAATGCTCTACATGATCATGTTTGAAGACGTCGCCTTGTATAATCAGCGTCTGCAACAAAGTAAATTGGCATCATTGGGTAGACTAACGGCTAGCATTGCCCACGAAATTCGTAATCCCTTGGGCGCAATCAGTCACGCGGGGCAATTGCTGATTGAATCACCAGAACTTGGAAAATCCGAACAACGTTTATTAGAGATCATTCAGACTCATACGCAACGCATCAATAGTATTATCGAAGAAATTTTACAGCTATCTCGCCGAAAGACCTCTGAACGGCATAAAGTGTCGGTCAATAACTGGCTGAACGATTTTCTACAGCAATTTATGACCTATCGAAATGCAAATCCAGATCAATTCAGCTTAAAACTAAGCATCGACGACCTCCAGGCGTTTATCTATCCTGACCATCTTGAGCAAATTATGAATAACCTGTGCGAAAATGCCTTTAAACATAATAATTCAACCAATCCACATCTAACCATTCGCTCCGAACGAAACCAGCAAGGTATCTGGATTTATATAATTGATAATGGCGAAGGCATCAGTCGAAATAATCTTGAGCACCTATTCGAACCCTTTTTTACTACTTCCGCTTCTGGCACCGGTTTAGGGCTCTATATTTGTAAAGAACTTGCAGAACTCAATCAGGCTAAACTCAGCTATCATCCGCGAGAGCTTGATGCTGCCAACCTGCCTGATAACGAAGAAAACTTAAACCACTTTCGCTTATGTTTACCTGATGCTCAACAACCTGGTCTTGAATTATGACTTCCCCTTTCACGCTTATCGTAGATGACGAAGCCGATATTAGAGAATTACTGGAAATCACTATGCAGCGCCTCAATATCAAAACCCGCTGCGCCGCTAATATCTCCGAAGCCAAGGCGCTGCTAAAACATCATAATTTTAATTTATGCCTGACCGATTTAAAATTGCCCGATGGTGATGGCCTAGAATTACTTGATTTCATTCAGGAAAGTGATCTGAATTTACCCGTCATTGTCATTACCGCCTTTGGCAATATGGATATTGCGATTCGCGCCATGAAAAAAGGTGCTTTTGATTTTGTATCGAAACCGATTGATTTAGCGGCTTTGCGCAATCTAATCCAAAATGCGCTAAAGTCGAGCTCAACCACGGCTATTCCGGAACGGCGAACCCGCGATCACCTCCTAGGTGACTCACAGTTGATTCGGGAGGTTCGGAGTAAAATCGCCAAAGTATCCTTGAGTCAAGCACCCGTTTATATTAGCGGCGAGTCCGGCTCTGGCAAGGAGTTGGTTGCCCGCCTAATTCACCAAAACAGCCCCCGAGCAGATCAACCATTTATCGCGGTCAATTGCGGCGCAATTCCATTCGAACTAATGGAAAGTGAGTTTTTTGGTCATAAAAAAGGCAGTTTTACCGGCGCCAATGCCGACAAACAAGGGTTATTTCAAGCGGCCGATGGCGGAACCTTATTTTTAGATGAAGTGGCCGACCTCCCTCAATTATTACAGGTCAAATTGCTCCGCGCCATTCAAGAAAAGAAAGTTCGGCCGATTGGAGAACAACAAGAAATTCCGGTCAATATTCGCTTACTGAGCGCCACCCATAAAAATCTCGCAGACATGGTCAGTACCGGTCAATTTCGCCAGGATCTCTTCTATCGAATTAATGTGATTGAACTCGGCATTCCTCCCCTTCGCGCCCGTCCTGAGGACATACATCAATTAGTCGAGCATATTCTGAATACGTTGACGCAACATAACCCAAAAAAACCATCACTCTCGGCCAAAGCCATGCTAGCACTCCAGCATTATGATTTTCCTGGCAATGTGCGTGAACTGGAGAATATTCTGGAACGTGCATTAGCACTTTATGATGGTGAAATGATCGATATAGATGATTTAGGAATTCAATTAACCCATCAACAAAAGCCGACAGAAACCAGTCCTGCTCAAGTTAATTCAGAACCGGAAGCCAATTCCCTGCAACATTTTTTGGAAAATATCGAGCGACAAGCACTGGTAAAAGCGCTACAAGATGCTTGCTGGAACGAAAATCAAGCCGCCCAACAACTGGGTTTATCATTTCGATCACTACGCTATCGGCTCAAAAAACTGGGTATGGACGATTCCACAAAATGAGCACATTATTAAGTGCCCGAAAAAAATCCCTCAAGGCACATTGACAGACCTGCTTGAAACTTGCATCCGGCATTTAATATCGCTTAATGTCTATAGCTGGCGATGCCTAATTTAATTTAATAACTTACTTGTTGAGAAAATGAATATAGATACCGTTGAAGTGATTGCCAAACAAAGTCGCCTCGCTGCTCGTCAGCTATCTGCAACCTCTGAAACACAGCGTAATCTTGCGCTGGCAAAAATGGCTGATTCCCTTGAATCAGTCAAGCAGCAAATATTGGACATAAATGCTCAGGAAGTCTTGCAAGCTCGGCAGGATGGACAAACCGAAGCAATGGTCAAACGTTTAACTATTGACGACAAAGTTTTCCAGTACATGCTCTCCAGACTTAGAAAAGTAGCCCTGCGACCCGATCCATTAAATCGCGTGCTGGCAGGCCATACCAATCCAGCAGGACTGCAGGTCTACAAAAAATCGGTCCCCCTCGGGGTCATCGGCATTATTTACGAATCGAGACCCAATGTCACCACTGATGCGGCAGGAGTATGTATAAAAAGCGGTAACGCAGTTATTTTGCGCGGTGGGTCGGAGGCGCTTCAAACCAATACCCTGCTGGCGGATGCGATGATTCAAGGCGCGGTAAGCGCCGGGCTTCCTCAGCATGCAATTCAGATTATTCGCACACCGGGACACGAAGCCGTTAGCGAACTGCTGACCATGGATGAATATGTGGACGTCTTGATCCCACGGGGCGGAAAAGGCTTGATCAAACGCATTGCCGAAGGCACCCGAATTCCAGTCATCAAACATTATGATGGTATTTGTCATCTCTATATCGCTGAAGATGCGGATCAGACTCAAGCCGTCGAGTTGGCCATTAATTCGAAATGCCAAAGTATTCAAGTCTGTAATGCCCTTGAAACGCTATTAGTTGACGAAAAGTGTGCCGGACAGTTGCTGCCATTACTCAAAAGCGCATTTGACGCGAACCATATCGAACTCCGTGGCTGTCAACAAACCCAAACGCACTTGCCGGATATTTCGCCAGCGTCAGAAGAAGACTGGAGTACCGAATATTTGGCACCGATTCTGTCGATCAAGATCGTCAATGGTATTGATGAAGCTATTGAGCATATCAATCACTATGGCTCAGGACATACCGATGGCATTGTCACTCAAAGTCTGAATCTCGCGCAACAATTTGAGCGACAGATTGATTCGGCCTCAGTATTAATCAATGCTTCCACCCGATTGTCAGGCGGTGGCGACTATGGCCTGGGTTCGGTAATCGGTATCAGTACAGACAAGTTACATGCGCGCGGACCGGTTGGCCCCGATGAATTGACCACTTACAAGTGGGTTGCCTATGGCAATGGCCATTTGAGAAGTTAAACAAGGCTTGCAGGTGAACAACTTTCGTAGTGTACCTAGCCAATATTAAGAGGGTTAAAATTGGAAACCATCAGTTCCGGATAGACTAACGTTATCCGGCACTGATGGTTAATGCCCATTAGGGCGCGTAATGTGCTTTGATGTAACGCTCGACGATTTCTTGAAATTCCTCGGCGATGCGGTCACCTTTTAAGGTAACTGTTTTTTCACCATCTTCAAAAACCGGAGCCACCGGAGATTCGCCGGTACCCGGCAGGCTGATACCTATATTGGCGTTTTTGCTTTCTCCGGGGCCATTCACGACGCAACCCATCACTGCGATTTCCATGCTCTCAACGCCAGGATACTGGGTCCGCCAAACCGGCATTTGATCACGCAGGTAGGATTGAATATCCATCGCTAATTTTTGGAAATAATCGCTGGTGGTTCGACCGCAACCAGGACAGGAGATGACCATCGGCGTGAAGGCCCGAAAGCCCATGGTTTGAAGAATTTCTTGCGCGACGATAACTTCTTGGGTTCGTGAGGCGCCGGGTTCCGGCGTCAGTGAAATACGGATGGTGTCGCCGATGCCTTGTTGCATTAACACCGACAGCGCCGCCGCTGATGAAACCATGCCTTTTGAACCCATACCCGCTTCGGTTAGGCCGAGATGTAACGCATAGGTGCAGCGACGGGATAGTTCTTCGTAGATGTTGATTAATTCCTGGACATTGCTGATTTTACAGGATAAAAGAATTTTATCTTTACCAAGCCCCAATTCTTCAGCTTTTGCAGCACTTTCGAGGGCTGACAAAATAATCGCTTCGCGCGTCACCGCCGCCAGTGGTAAGGGCGTAGCAAGTTTTCTGTTTTCATCCAGCAGTCGAGTGAGCACCGCTTGATCTAAGCTGCCGCCATTGACACCGATCCGCACCGGTTTATTGTATAGGCAGGCAAATTCAATCATTTGTTGAAACTGAGGATCACGACTTTTGCCTCGGCCAACATTGCCCGGATTAATCCTAAACTTAGCCAAGGCTTGAGCGCAATCGGGATATTTTTCTAAGAGTTTGTGACCGTTAAAATGGAAATCACCAATAATCGGCGTGTTAAATCCTTTTTTATCTAGCTGGTTACGGATTTCGGCAACCGCTTGAGCGGCTTCTTCAGTGTTAACGGTAATTCTTACCAATTCTGAGCCAGCATTGGCAAGTTCAATAATTTGTTGTACAGTTGCCGCCACATCGGCAGTGTCGGTATTGGTCATAGACTGGACGACAATAGGAGCGCCGCCGCCAACTTTAATGTCGCCGATCATGACTTGTTGAGTAATTTTTCTGAGGCTAATGGGCATAATTGTAATTTTTTTGAAAAATATGACTGTATTATTGAAGGTTGTTCTGCAATTATATCCGATATTAAATTATTGTTGAGTAAAACCATGAGGATTAATTATTTTTCCGATATCCACCTGGAATTTGGCATGTCGGATGTACCAAAGGTTGCTGCAGATATCGTCGTGGCTGCTGGCGATATTGCCCCTAATCTGGAGGGTATAGCGTGGTTAAGTAGTATCAATAAGCCAGTGATTTATGTCGCCGGTAATCATGAATTTTATGGGCACGAACACCAACAAATCATTCATAAACTTAGAGCTAAAACCCAGAATACTCAAATTCATTTTTTAGAAAATAATACCTTTGTTTTTGAAGACGTTCGCTTTATTGGTTGTACGCTATGGGCTGATCTGTTTATTGAAGGCGACGAAAAAGTTGCAATTCTTGCTAAGTCACTGAATGATTTTAAACATATCACTGTAGGCAACGGGAACTTCAATCCTCAAGCTTTTTCCAGGCTTTTTGCTCATTCAAAAACATGGCTTGAGCAGGAGTTAGCCAAGCCGTTTGAAGGCAAAACCGTTGTAGTAACGCATCATGCGCCTACCCAGTGGAGTTGGAATCGAGCACCCAACGCCATTAAAAAGTTGGCCTACTGTAATGACCTAAAATATTTGCTACATGAGTATCCGGTTGATGCTTGGTTTCATGGTCATGTGCATAACCCGGCTGACTATCGTATCGCAGGGGCAAAGATTTTAAGCAATCCTAGAGGATATTTTGGCCGTAAGTTGGTTACAGAGTTTGATTTAAACCGAGTAGTCGATATTTAAGCCGAGCTTGGGTTTAATTGTTTTATTTTGGGTAAACTCATTGGCTTTGCTTTGTTGTAGCTCTATTTGGGCTTTTGCGATCATTGAAGCGGTTGCCGCGGCAACTTGTCGATCCTGACCTGAAGGTTCGGCTGGCGCCAAAGCTGCCCGCCGAATGGTTTCCGCCTTTCTGATCGTCGCTTCCGGGTCACCTGGGGTGCTTGATGTGTCAATGTTTACTTCCCCGCCGATCGCATAGCGGTTACCGTCAGGGCCGGATTGATAGGTAAAAGAAGCGCCACCTGTTGCTAAACCTCCGGCTGCGCTTAAATGCGCTTGTTCATGGGCGCGTACTTCCCGATCACGCGCTTTTAGTTTTTCTAAAGCTTGAAGCTGGTCTGGGGTAAGTTGCTCTTGTTTGTTTGAATTTGTGCTAACGTTGCCACCAGGATTTTGGTCGACAGAATTTTCAGGGGCGTTCTTTTGAGAAGATGCTCCGATGGCATTTGCGCTGAATTGATATCCATATGACTGATAGCTTGAAACAGGCGATAACATAAGAATTTCTCGATATAGCTTTGACCTTGAGGAAAATTGTGAGAACACAATAACAGTCTGAGTAGATTTAACTGTTCAATGTTATTTCAATTTAATTATAGCAGACTTGGTTTGACGTGTTAATTGATTAACGTTATCATAATAAGTTATGTTGGATAGATTACCTGAAATCATTGATCCTTTAGTGTTTGCCGAACGGCGAACCGAATTAAAAGGAAAACTCAAGTTAAGTAGCTTGGCGCGCCTGAGCGGCTCGTTATTGGATAATGCTGGCAATGTTGAAGTAGAGCTGTTTTTTAATAAAAAAGGTCGCCATTCATTTATCGACGGTCTGGCGAAAACCGTTTTATCGCTTCAATGTCAAAATTGTCTGGAGCTAGTAGAGCTTCCGATCGAAATTGTGATCAAACTAGGTTTGATTACTCGATTGGAGCAAGCAGATGAATTGCCTAGCGGTTACGAACCCTTGTTGATTGATGATGAGAAGATGTTGTTAAAAGACATCGTCGAGGATGAATTGTTGCTGGCTCTCCCTGCTTTTCCAAAGCATTCTGAGCCTTGTGCACAATTCCAGACTCAGACCGGGGAAATGCCAATAAGCATTGAACAACTCGATCCAATTGAATCTGAAAACCCCTTTGCTGTTTTAGCAAAACTTAAAAAAACTGGAGATAAATAATGGCTGTACAAAAAAGTAAAGTAACTCGTTCCAGACGTGGCCAACGTCGTTCTCATGATGCGTTGACAAGCAAAACTCTGTCTCAGGATCCTGTTACTGGAGAAACTCATTTACGTCACCATGTCAGTCCTGATGGATTCTATAAAGGACGTCGGATTGTAGCATTGAGCGACGATTAAGCTTCAAATTAACTTTGGTTAAGCCTTTATTAAATAGCCGAACGCACGTTGAGTTCGGCTTTTCGTTTTTATGGAGTCATTTCAAAACGTGAGTTTGACACTTTCAATTGATGCGATGGGCGGTGATTTCGGTCCTGTAGTTACAATTCCAGCATCTCTGGATTGTCTAAGAAAGAACCCTGCTTTAAAACTAATTCTGGTCGGTGATGAAGCAGTGCTTGCGCCGATGTTAACCCAAGTTATGATCGAATTTAAAGATCGCTTGAGAATTCAACATGCCTCCCAATGCGTAGCCATGGACGAATCCCCCTCAAAAGCATTGAAAAATAAAAAGGATTCTTCCATGCGTGTCGCCATTAATTTGGTGCGTGATGGCGAGGCAGACGCTTGTGTAAGCGCTGGTAATACGGGAGCCTTAATGGCCACCGCCCGATTTGTCTTAAAAATGATTCCTGGCATTGATCGTCCGGCCATTATTTCGACGTTACCGTCGATCTATGGACATACGCATGCGCTGGATTTGGGTGGTAACGTAGATAGTTCAGCAGAACATTTGTTGCAGTTTGCAATTATGGGTTCTGAAGTAGTGAAGGCTGTGGATGGTATCGAAAATCCCAGTGTTGGCTTACTTAATATTGGTCAGGAAGATGTAAAAGGCAATGAGCAGGTAAAAGCTGCTGCCAAACTGCTGGAAAACTCTCACTTAAACTATATAGGCTATGTCGAAGGCAATTATTTAAATGCGGGAAGTCATCGAGTTGACTTGATCGTGGCAGATGGTTTTGTTGGTAATGTTGCTTTAAAATCCATTGAAGGGGCGGCAAAAATGATTGGTGCATCCTTAAAAGAAGCCTTCAATAAAAACATTTTTACACGTTTAGCCGGCTTGATTGCTTACCCGGTTTTAAAATCATTCAAAAATCGCATTGACCCACGCTTATATAATGGCGCTAGTTTCTTAGGTTTACGGGGGCTCGTGATTAAAAGTCATGGCGGCGCGGATGAATTAGCTTTTGCAACGGCTATCCACCTAGCGGAAGTCGAAGTTCAAAAAAATGTGATCCAGAATATCGGTGAACAAGTCGAAAATATTTTGAAGCAAAGGCATGGAACATGGCAAATTACGCAAGAGTGATCGGAACCGGCGGTTATTTGCCGTCAACCCAAAGAACAAATGACGATATTTCGGAATTTGTCGAAACTTCCGATGCCTGGATTTTTGAGCGAACTGGCATAAAAAGCAGACGTATCGCTGGCGACCAGGAAACAGCTTCCAGCATGGCTGAAATTGCAGCACGTCAGGCGATCGCAATGGCAGGTATCCAGCCCGAAGAAATTGATGCGATAATTGTTGCAACCGGCACACCTGACCGTGTTTATCCCAGCACGGGTTGTTTATTGCAAAATCGTTTAGGGATCAAAAATTGTGTAGCTTTCGATATTCAAGCAGCCTGTTCCGGTGCTATCTTCGGCCTCAGCATTGCCGATCAATATATTAAAACCGGCACCTATCAAAAAGTCTTGGTAGTCGGCTCTGAAATTTGCTCACGCATTGTCGATTGGTCCGATCGAGGTACTTGTATTCTATTTGGCGATGGTGCTGGCGCGGTATTATTGGAAAGATCCGAAGATGCGGGGATTCTATCAACCCACATTCATGCGGATGGTCAATATGAAGAACTTTTATATTTGCCGAATCCTCAAGCCGCTTTGCCAGAAAACGTTAATGAAGCTGGCTATATTAATATGCGTGGCAATGAGGTTTTTAAAGTTGCCGTAAACACCTTGGGGCGAATCGTTGATGAAACCCTAGAAGCTAACAATATGCAGAAATCCGAGATTGATTGGTTGGTTCCGCATCAGGCCAATATCCGAATTATTGAAGCGACTGCAAAAAAATTAAAAATGTCGATGGAACAGGTTGTTGTAACGCTCGAAAGTCAGGGTAACACTTCATCGGCGTCAGTCTTGTTGGCGCTCAATGAAGCGGTGCGTGATGGCCGTATTCAGCGAGGACAGATCTTATTATTAGAAGCTTTTGGTGCTGGTTTTACCTGGGGATCGGCCTTAATCCGATACTAGGGGAGAGATACTGATGAATAAAAAAAATTATAACTTGGCGTTTGTATTCCCTGGACAAGGCTCACAGTCGTTAGGGATGCTCGCCAAATTGGCGGACCATTATCCAGAAGTTCAGCAAACGTTTGACAGAGCCTCTGAAGTGCTTAATAAAGACCTTTGGCGTATCGTTTCTGAAGGGCCGGAGGAGCTCCTGTCACAAACCCAAATTACTCAACCGGCCATGCTGTCCGCTGGTTATGCGGTATGGCGGATCTGGTGTAGTAAATCAAATATCAGACCCGAATGGATGCTGGGACATAGTCTCGGAGAGTACACTGCACTAGTCTGTGCCGAGGCTATTGATTTCGAAGATGCTATTCGTTTGGTTGCTGAGCGCGGTCGTTTAATGCAAGAAGCCGTGCCTGAGGGAACCGGGGCGATGGCAGCTATTTTGGGTCTAGAAGATCATGAGGTGGTGAAGGTTTGCTTGGACGCTCAAGAGAGCGAAATTGTTTCCCCGGCAAATTATAATGCTCCAGGTCAAGTCGTGATCGCCGGTCATACGACCGCTGTTGATCGTGCAATTATTCTAGCCAAGCAAGCAGGTGCTAAAAAATCGATTAAGCTTGCGGTAAGTGTACCTTCACATTGTCAATTGATGGAAGGCGCTGCCCATAACTTTGCCGAATTATTAAGCACTGTTAATGTGCAATCGCCGCAAATGACCTTGATTCATAACTCTGATGTTTGTGCACATGGCGCGCCTGAAGTCATTCGCAATGTTTTAAAAGAGCAGCTGTATAAACCGGTTAGATGGTCTGATGGCATTCGTTTCGTACGCGATCAGGGCGTCACTAATTTTGTGGAATGCGGTCCTGGTAAAGTATTATTTAGCTTGAATAAGCGTATTGCTAATGATGTTCAGCATTTAACCGTTTATGATCCAGACACACTGAATCAAGCATTGGAGCAACTATGAGTAAAAAATTCGCCTTAGTGACAGGCGCAAGCCGGGGTATTGGGCGCGCTATTGCTGAAAATTTAACGGCAGATGGTTTCTACGTCGTCGGAACGGCAACTTCAGATGAAGGAGCTGCGGCTATTTCGACCTATTTGGGTGCCAATGGACGTGGCGTGACACTGGACGTAGCCAATGCCGAAAGTATTGAGGAGGTATTAAAAACATTAAATCAAGAACTAGGTACCCCTCATGTTCTAGTGAATAACGCTGGAATTACCCAGGATAATCTATTAATGCGCATGAAGGATGAGGAATGGGACAGTATCATCAATACTAATCTTACCTCAGTATATCGCATGAGTAAGGCGGTTTTACGCGGCATGATGAAAGCAAAAACCGGTCGGATTATCAATATTTCATCGGTGGTGGGTAGCACCGGAAATGCTGGACAAACTAATTATGCGGCGGCTAAAGCCGGCATGATTGGTTTTACTAAGTCATTGGCTAAAGAAGTCGGATCGCGTAATATCACTGTTAACACGGTGGCACCTGGATTTATTGATACCGATATGACACGCTCTCTATCCGAGGAGCTTAAAAATGGCCTTTTGGCGTCAATTCCTTTAGGTCGTCTTGGCGATGCTCAAGAGGTGGCTCATGCCGTATCGTTTTTGGCTTCAGACGGAGCCTCTTACATTACCGGTGAAACGATTCATGTCAATGGCGGCATGTTTATGCCCTGATATTGTGATATCGTCGCAATTTCAAGTATAATTCCCCCCGCCGTCTGGAATAGCGATGACGGGATTTCTAACAAGATTAATAACAATATCAATAGTGGCTAAGCTATAAGCTTCAAATCCACTGTTGTTTGAGGATACTAATTATGAGTAATGTTGAAGAACGAGTAAAAAAAATTGTTGCAGAACAGTTAGGTGTTAAAGAGGATATCGCAACCGATGCTTCATTCGTAGATGATTTGGGCGCTGATTCCCTTGATACAGTTGAACTCGTTATGGCTCTTGAAGAAGAATTCGAATGCGAAATTCCAGACGATGAAGCTGAAAAAATTACGACCGTTCAACAAGCGATTGATTACGTTGAAAAGCACGCGTAATTAATGCATAACTCACGGGAGTGGCAACAGCTCATTTCCGTGATGCATTTTAAGTCATTAACATTCTTAAGGTAGATTACATTGAGCACACGCCGAGTTGTGATTACGGGATTAGGTGCTGTCACCCCATTAGCAAATACAGTCGCTGGAACCTGGGATGGTATCGTTAACGGTCGTAGCGGCATTGGTCCCATAGATTCCTTCGATATTTCAACTTTTGCGACCACTTTTGGTGGTGTCATTCGAGATTTCGACATCAGTCAGTATATTCCAGAAAAAGATGCAAAGCGCATGGATGGTTTTATTCATTACGGAATTGCAGCGGGATGCCAAGCACTGGAAGATTCAGGCATTGAAGTGACCGAAAAAAATGCTGAACGTATTGGTGTAGCTATTGGATCAGGTATTGGTGGAATTACCGGTATTGAAGAATGTTATGCGACATATGAAAACAGCGGCCCAAGACGTATTTCACCGTTTTTTGTACCTGGTAATATTATCAATATGATTTCAGGCAACTTGTCGATCAAGTATGGGCTAAAAGGCCCTAACTTTGCTATTGTCACCGCCTGTTCTTCAGGAACACACAGCATTGGTGACGCCGCACGGTTGATCAAATACGGCGATGTCGATGTAATGGTCGCAGGTGGTGCAGAACGCTGTACAACCTCACCCACCGCGATGGGCGGGTTTATTTCGGCTAAAGCATTATCTCGTCGTAATGACAACCCTCAAGCAGCCAGTCGCCCATGGGACCGAGATCGTGATGGCTTTGTGCTCAGTGATGGCTCTGGGGTTGTCGTGCTTGAAGAATTAGAACATGCGAAAGCACGTGGTGCAAAAATTTATGCTGAATTAGTCGGTTACGGCATGAGCGGCGACGCGTACCACATGACGACCCCCTCCCCTGGCGGCGAAGGCGCGGCTCGATGCATGCGCAATGCTATCCGCGATGCCGGATTGAACGTCACCGATATCGATTATATTAATGCGCATGGAACTTCAACCCCTGCGGGTGATTTAGGCGAAACTCAGGCAATGAAAGCCGCACTGGGTGACCATGCTTATAAAGTAGCAGTAAGTTCGACTAAATCGATGATTGGACACTTGCTAGGCGCTGCCGGTGGAATTGAAGCTGTTTTAACCGCACTCTCTGTCCAACATCAGATTGCACCGCCCACCATTAATCTTGAAAATCCAGATCCTGAATGTGATCTTGATTATGTTCCCAATACTGCCAGAGAAATGGCGATCAATATTGCCATCTCGAATTCTTTTGGATTTGGGGGCACCAATGGCTCTTTAGTGTTTAAGCGGTACCTGGGCTAATTAGTCTTCCCATAGTGTTTCTTGATGATTTTGATCAATGGGCGTCCGGAACACTCTATTGCAGTAAGTGATCGGGGTTTGCATTATGGCGATGGTTTATTTGAAACTATTGCCATAAAAAAAGGCCAGCCAGTTCATTTACAAGCACATTTGCAGCGTTTACAAAACGGTTGTAAACGGCTTATGCTTCCAGCGCCAGAGCATGGATTGATCGTCGATGAAATCAATTCATTGATTCAGGATGCAGATCTCGCAGTGATTAAAATCATCCTGACGCGCGGAAGTGGCGGGCGTGGTTATCGTCAGCCGGATTCTATCCAAGCGACGCGCATTGTGGCCCGTTATCCCTTCCCTGATTATCCAGAATCTTATCGACAGCAAGGCGTTAAAGTCCGTATTTGTAAGACACATTTGGGAATAAATCCGGTCTTAGCCGGGATCAAGCATCTTAATCGGCTCGAACAAGTATTGGCTCGCGCGGAATGGTCTGACAGCAGTATTCAGGAAGGCCTTATGTTGGATCATTTGGGTCGTGTCATTGAAGGCACTATGAGCAATCTTTTTATGATTAAACAAGCCACTCTGGTGACTTCTCCCGTGACTCATTCAGGCGTCGCCGGGATTATGCGTTCTGAGGTCATTGCGCAGGCTAATAGCCATGAATTAATCGTTAGAGAAGAGTATCTTGATCAAACTCAATTAATGGCGGCTGATGAAGTCTTCCTGACCAATTCTATTATCGGGATCTGGCCGATCAAGCAAATAAATGAGCAACACTTCGCAGTAGGTCCAATCACAAAACAACTCATTCAATACCTGGATTATTCTGATGTCTAATTTGACGCGCATTCTTTCGAGTGCGTTGCTGATCATAATGATATTAGTCACTGCCGGTTGGATAAGTTTTCAAAATGCGCTCGAAAAGTCGGTGATCAATAGCGAGACTGTGATTGTTGAAATACCAAAGGGAATGGCGTTCAATGAAATTGTAAATCTATTACGCAGTCATAATACTCAAATTGATCCTATCTGGTTTAAAGTGATTGCCTACTGGTATCGTTTAGCCGATAAAATCCAAGCCGGTGAATATGAGCTAAAACCGGGAAGTACCTCTCTGGAAGTTTTGCGGCAGTTTGTGGATGGACGGGTGAAGCAATATTCGTTAACATTTCCGGAAGGTTGGCGTTTTAATGATATGCTGCAACTATTAGCAAATGCTGCCAATTTGCGACATATATTGAATTGCCCTAACGACCTGAACAACCATTTACGAATTCTTCAAGTTGAAAAAACGCATCCTGAAGGTTGGTTTTTTCCTGATACCTATTCCTTTACCAAGAATACTAGCGATGTCACTTTATTAAGACGCGCCCATCAGAAAATGCTCGCCGTACTGGAGGCGGAATGGCAAGCCAAGCAGCAAGATTTACCCCTCGAAAATTCTTATCAAGCATTAATTCTGGCTTCGATTATTGAGAAGGAAACCGCACTAGTCAATGAACGGGCAGATATTGCCGGGGTATTTATTCGCCGCCTGCAAAAGGGAATGCCTCTACAAACAGATCCGACCGTCATCTATGGAATGGGCGATACTTATCAGGGTGACATTCGGACTAAAGACCTTAAGACCCCCACTCTCTACAACACTTATTTGATCTCAGGTCTGCCGCCGACACCAATTGCCATGCCAGGACGCGAGGCTATTCATGCAGCCTTGCACCCCAGTCCGGGAGATAGTTTATACTTTGTCGCTAAAGGCGATGGTAGCCATGTATTTTCATCTACCTTGGCACAACACAATAAAGCAGTTAAAGAATATCTTCGCCGTCAAGAAAATAAACATCAGGATTCTAAATTAACCAGTGTGATCAACGATGATTAGAGGCAAATTTATTACCCTTGAAGGCTGCGAAGGTGTTGGTAAATCGACCAATCTGGAATTTATTCGAGATTATCTTCAATCACATAAAATTCCGCTCATTGTGACGCGAGAACCGGGTGGAACACCTGTTGCCGAACAAATCCGAACCTTGTTGCTGGATCATACTAATGAAGCCTTTTCAGAACAAGCCGAGTTGTTATTGATGTTTGCAGCGCGTTCTCAGCACATTAAGCATGTGATTCGACCAGCATTGAACGCGGGAAAATGGGTATTGTGTGATCGTTTTACCGATGCCACCTATGCCTACCAAGGTGGCGGGCGACGCATGGACATTCACACTATTGAAAGTCTTGAACAACTGGTGCAAGGGACGCTGAGGCCGGATCTGACCCTATTGCTGGATGCGCCAGTAGAAATCGGTATGAAAAGAGCCCGACAACGCGGCCAATTGGATCGATTTGAACTGGAAAAAATTTCATTTTTTGAATCGGTTCGGCGTGCTTATTTATTACAGGCAGAACTAAATCCTCAACGAATAAAAGTCATCAATGCTAATCAGGCCCTAGCAGATGTCCACTTGATGATTATGGAAATATTACAGCGAATTTTGCCGTGAATTTTAATGAAACTATATTACCTTGGCACGCCGTTCAGTGGGCCTATTTGCAGGAAACGATCAAACAGGATCGCATCCCTCAGGCGTTAATCATTAATGGCATTGTCGGTCTGGGTAAGCGTCAACTGGCAGAACAGTATGCGACCGCCTTGCTGTGTGAAAATCGTGGACCGAACTTGTTGGCCTGTGGAAATTGTCATAGCTGTTTATTGTTGAAGGCCAATACCCACCCCGATTTTATCAGTATTGAGCCCGAAACCGAGGAAAAGGCCTTAGGAATAGATATTATTCGCAATTTACTGCCCAAGCTTGCCTTAAAGCCGCAATTTGAAGGTGTGCGTGTGGTCTTGATTCATTCAGCTGAGCAGATGAGTACCGCCAGCGCGAATGCTTTTCTAAAATGCTTGGAAGAGCCAAGTGAACGTACCGTAATTGTGTTGGTGTGTGCCAATTATAGGCGTTTGCCCGCAACGATCCTCAGTCGTTGCCAGCATTTGGCGATTTCAAAACCTACCCCTTCGCTCGGCGTTGCCTGGTTGAGTAGTCAAGGCGTGCAGGTTGATCAGACGGTGTTGTTACATCTGGCACAGGGCGCTCCGCTTTTGGCGTTGAGCTATGCACAAGAAAAATTATTGGCCACCCGCAACCAATGTTTTGGTGACTGGATGAAAATAGCTCAGCGACAAATCCATCCGGTGGTAGTCGCTGAACAATGGCAAAAACTACCACTGGCGTCGTTACTACAATGGCTGGCTGGCTGGGTAAGTGATTTGATCAAAAGTCAATATACCCACGTTGAACATTATTTTGACAATCAGGATTTACTTAAGCAATTGCAGATGAGCTCAGCAAGGCTTGAGTCGAAACAATTATTCACTTTATATGATAAGGTATTAGAAGCGCAAAAGCTGTTACATACCACTTTGAATAAACAGTTACTACTCGAAGTGATCTTATTACACTGGTATGATTTGAATTATAGGAGGTGATCTTATGGCTGAAGCACCGAGACAAAGTATTCTGTCGTTATCGATTAAGGATAAAAACGCTTTGTATATGGCTTATATGCCCTTTATCGTCAATGGTGGTTTATTTATTCCGACCGACAAAGATTATAAAGTTGGTCAAGAAGTTTTTATGTTGTTAAGTTTAATGGAAGAAGTTGAACGCTTGCCGATTGCCGGAACCATTATCTGGAAAACTCCTGTAGGAGCGGAAGGGTATCGAACACCCGGTATTGGTGTGCAATTCAGTGATCAAGATGGAGGAAACGCCCGTAACAAAATCGAAACCTATCTGGCGGGCACCCTAAACTCGGACCGCCCGACGCATACCATGTAATTAAAATTCTGAATAATTAAGCTAAAAAGAGAAGCTCTAAATGTTTATTGACTCACACTGTCATCTTGACCGGATTGATCTGGCGCCTTATCAACATGAATTTGCAACATTTATGGTAGAAGCCAGTCAGCGGCGTATCGAGCACATGCTTTGCATTTCGATCGATATGGAGTCATATCCCGCCATGGTTAATTTAGTCAACAGTTATCCAACAATTTCTCTAAGTGTGGGAGTTCATCCCAATCAGCAGGATTGCCATGAGCCCGAGGTTGAGGAACTGGTTAATCTAGCACAGATCGAGAAAGTAGTTGCGATCGGCGAAACCGGGCTCGATTATTTTCGTAGCGAGGGTGATTTGGATTGGCAGCATCAACGGTTTCGGAAACATATTCAGGCGGCCAAAATTGTCAACAAACCGCTGATTATTCATACCCGTGAGGCAAAGCACGACACGCTTCGGATCTTGAAAGAGGAAGGCGCTGAACAGGTCGGCGGCGTCATTCATTGTTTTACGGAAGATTGGGAATTTGCTCAGCAAGCCATGGCGCTGAATTTTTATATCTCGTTTTCGGGGATTATCACCTTTAATAACGCTAAGGCGATTCAAGAAGTCGCTCAGAAAATTCCTGAGGATTTATTTCTGATTGAAACTGATTCGCCCTATTTGGCACCCAACCCAAAACGTGGTCGTCCTAATTATCCAACCTATGTGCCTTATGTAGCAGCAAAAATTGCAGAATTGCGTGGCGTGCCAATAGAGCAAATAGCGGCAACCTCAACTGCAAATTTTTATCGCTTATTTTCGAATGCCTACCGTTGTTCATAATTTGAACAACGACAGGCGCTACTAACTAATATCACGAACCATCGGCTAACTTACTAAAAAAATCATCTACCTTTTTAGCTGGAAAATGAAATATTTTATTAACGCCGTAGGTGCTGCTTTCGCTAAATAAGCAGAACCCGTTTTCGCGAATAAATTTAACATCCTCATCGGAGAGTTGTAGTTCTATACTAAACCCCGAGAGTAATAAATCTGCATCATGGTTCATTGCCGCAACGGTGGGGCGAAGAACCGGAGTGTAGGCTCGAATGCTTGAGGATTTAAGATTAGACCAATAACGATGATCGCCACTTTTAGCCCAACCATTTAAATAAAGTATTTTATTTGCGCTCTGTACCCACTCCAAATACCCTGCTTGCGTTGCCGAAAATTCGCAATCGGTAAAGTTTAGAGTAACTTTCAGTTCATTGTGTTTATCAATAAATGGTTTTACCGGAAGCATAATGGCGTCTAACTGAAATACCTTGGGCTCTAAAATATCGTGTAATTCCACATGCGCATAACGATTAAATACCTGATTAAACTTTTCAGCATTGAGTTCCGGAAAATAAGGTCTAAAAAAATCCAGTTTAGGTTGGGCGGATTCAACTCCGAAGTGCAATCGCCAATAATAGGATATTAAGGAAGGCTAACTGATATAGTGCCAAGCTTTTTTCTATCCGACTAAAGACGAGAATGAACTTGAAAGACTACCATCAGTTAACCCAAGCACTAAGATACCA
>CANNKG010000034.1 GCA_947505105.1 Methylococcaceae bacterium
CTGGTATCTTAGTGCTTGGGTTAACTGATGGTAGTCTTTCAAGTTCATTCTCGTCTTTAGTCGGATAGAAAAAAGCTTGGCACTATATCAGTTAGCCTTCCTTAATATCCTATTATTGGCGATTGCACTTCGGAGTTGAATCCGCCAGTCTTTATTGTCGGTTTGATGATCGTGATCCCTGTGTGCATGATTTATAAAAAAGCAGGGTTTCATCCAGGCTGGGCGGCACTGGTATTTTTACCAGGCTTTGGTCTTTTGTTGACCTTTATCCATTTAGCGTTATTCCCCTGGCCTGCCGAACAGAAAAATCTTAAACAATTACAAAAAGAGGAGGGATAAATATGATCCCGTATCTTTTAATCATCGCACTTTTTGGAAGCTTCTGTTTATGGCTAGGCTATCGGATTCTTGAGAAGGCCGGATTTGATGGTTGGTGGACGCTAGTGTTATTAATACCAGTGATCAATATTATTATGATCTGGTACTTTGCTTTTAACCACTGGCCTAATTTTCCCAGTGGAATAGCAGAGGATTTAGAATAACAGATATTCTTGATAGCCCGATCAATACTTAAAATGAAATGCGTGCCTTACCCTGCTGTTTAGCCGAAAACATGGCTTGATCGGCTGATGCCATTAATTCATCTTTCGATTCAGCATGCGTTGGAAAAATAGCCACGCCGATGCTGCAAGATATATAAATCTCATGCCCCCATATCAAAAATCGCTCTTCTATTGATTTTAATATTTTTTTAGCTAAATACAGCGCACTTTCCTGTTTCGGCATGTGCACCGCAAGAATCAAAAATTCATCTCCACCATAGCGACAGACGGTATCGGACTGCCTGACACATTTACGCAAACGTTCTGCCACTTGCTGTAAAAGAATATCTCCGGTGACATGTCCATACATGTCATTGACTGGCTTAAATCGATCCAGATCAATATTCAGTATCGCCACTGTCGTGTTATTCCGTTTAGCTTGCAATAGGGCCTGATCAAATCGATCATGAAACAGTGATCGCGTCGCCAGTCCGGTTAAATTATCATAATACGCCAAATTTTGAGCTTCATTTTCACGCATCTTACGTTTGGTGATATCGATACAAGATCCCCTGAACCCCAAAAAATCTCCATGATCATTAAATCGTGGAATCGCGGTATTCATTACCCATCGAAATCGACCAGAAAAATCCTTTAGTCGATGATCGACCTCGAATGAGCTTCTACTAAGTAATGCTTTCTGAAAAATATCAAGATAATGATGCAAATCATCCGGATGAATTTGTTCTGCCCAACCATTGCCAATCTGTTCATTAAGTTTACGCCCCGTAAACTCCAACCAAATATGATTCAAAAAAGTGACTTTACCATCCGTCCCGGACTCCCATATCATGACAGGAGAATTATCGGCCATTTCGTTAAAACGTTGCTCAATCTCACGCAATCTTTCTTCTATTTCAACACGGTCGGAAATATCATCTTGAACCGACACAATATGCTTGATTTCATCATGATCATCTAAAATCGGAGAAATCGTCGCCAAAACCCAATACATTTCGCCCGATTTTTTCTTATTACATAACTCACCTTTCCAAGTTTTACCGGACATCACTGTTGCCCATAAATTTTGGTAAAGCTGCTTTGGTGAGGCGCCCGATTTCAAAATGCGCGGATTTAATTCTTTAATCTCGTCGAGTTTGTAGCCAGTAAGATTTTCGAACGCACTATTCACATATTCAATTTCACCATACTGATTCGTAATCAAAATCATCCCTGCCGTCTGTTGCACAGCATTAATCAACATCTTGATATGTGCGTCTCCAGCCGAAACTGTTTTATTATTTTCTTCGAGAATTTCCTCCAACAATTGCATGTAGGAATTTTCGATGACAGTTAAAATATCGCTGAGACTCAAAATCTTTAGGAAATTGCCTTCATAATCAGTTACCGCTAGATGCTTAACTTTTTTAATCTGCATTAACTGTCGTGCTGCTAGTAACGAGGTGTCTTCATTAATCGTTACTAGCGGGGTTGGAGCAAATTCTTCAATTTTCATGAGTAGACGCTTTTCAGCGATGAGACTGATCAAATCACGTTCGGTAAATGAATAAATTTGATTTGGGGTTAATTGAATAATCGATATATCGGTGTGCTTAATTCGCATTCGACGTGCGATTTCAACGACGGGAAGATTCTCGGTGATCACCAGCGGGCTTTGATAAGCAACCGACTTAACAACTCTGACCGTCATGAAAGACTCGACACCATGACAATAGACTAGATCCGTCTGACTCACGATGCCATAGGCTTGCGCTGCTTTATCCACAACCAATAAATGCCCAATACTTTTACTACGCATGAGCACCACCGCATCACTGATGGGCTTCCAATCTTCAATAGTGACGACATCATTCATAAGCGTCCCAATCTGAATATCGAAAACTGAGGGGACGGACAAATCCAATTTCATTGCATCAGTTTCAGTCCAAATACCTACTGGATTGCCGTTTTGTAGCACAATCAGCGAACTTGTTTCAGATTTTTGCAGCAGACAGGCTACATCAAGGACGGTGGTATGGTATTGACAGGTCAACAGATCTCTATTAGCAATTTCAGCTAAAGTCTTAGGTCTTGAAATATTGGTTTTTTTTTCTCTACGTTTTCGTCGCTCAATGTTCAGAGAAACATTTCCTACAAAACGATAACCTCGCCCATACTCAGTCTTGATTAAAAGTTCCGACCCTGGACTCACCTCACGCAGCCGAGCTTTTATGACCGATATACATCTTGCGATACTCTCATCGGAAGTCGATGGCTCAGACCAAGCCGAAGAAATAATTTGCTCCTTGGTGACCAACTCGCCGCTATTTTCCACAAGCAGACTCAGAACTGCCAATTCTTTTGGCCGAAGGTTAAGTTTTATGCCGCTTTCATGGAAAACACCGAGTTCGCTATCAACTTTAAAATAGCCAGTTGTGGCTTGAAACTTTCGCTCCATACTAACCTTGTTCAATTTTAGGTAAAGTTCCAATAAGAATTTGTAAAATACGCAAATGGCATATGCACAGCTTTTAGCATATTATCGCAAAATCAAAATATTAATCATTACACAACACTACTAGGCAATGGTAAGGAATTAGTAAGAATTGAAAATCTTCTCCTAAGCAGAAATCATCTATTAAAACTCGTTCATTATTTATAAGACATTTGAAGCATAAATCAAACCAGCTAATTCCAGCTCTATTCTACGCACACCAAAAATAAAAACTTAAAAATCAGCCATTTCGATTAAAAAACGAGATTCTTTACTTTTATGTTTAATTGGATATATTAAGCGAGTTGTTTACATCAAGTGTTTTTCTAAACGTCATGTAATATTTGACTTTAGCTTTTCACTGTCAACAACAAATCCCAATCAGATACTTTACAAAAAATCTGTTCTTGAGAAGCATAATTTATCAAAATAATTTCCAACTATGGTGCAAAAATGAAAATTGACGAGATCGACTATCAAAAATTTATTGTGTATTACTTCATTGGCTTTATTCTGCTCGGTTTTCTAATAATGTCATTCGTATAATGTTTAAGCAGAATTACTCCATTCATCAAACGGAATTGGCTTGTATAATATTTATCCAATATTTGTTATACAAGCCAAGATAAAGATTTTCGTCCAAATTTGATTAGTCTACCAAACGCCCCCAGAGATCATATTCATCAGCTTCTTCAAATTCAACTTCGACAAAATCGCCTACGTTTAATTCTGTAGCACCATCGATGAAAACCTGACCATCAATTTCAGGAGCATCAGCCCGGCTTCGAGCGACCGCACCTTCAGCCACCACCTCATCGACCAACACTCTCTCAGTCTTGCCAACTTTTTGTTGCAGGCGAGCAGTACTAATTTTCATTTGATGGGCCATAAAACGCTCTAACCGTTCCTGCTTGACCGATTCCGGCAATGCATCGGGCAACTCGTTGGCTGCGGCGCCTTTCACGGGTGAATATGCAAAGCAACCGACTCTATCGAGCTGTGCCACTGTTAAAAATTGTAATAATTCTTCAAATTCCTGCTCGGTTTCGCCAGGAAATCCCACTATAAAAGTACTGCGCAACGTTATATCAGGACATTGTTTGCGCCAACCCACAATTCTTTCAAGCGTATTTTCAACCGCAGCCGGTCTTTTCATCAATTTCAAAATTCGACTACTGGCATGCTGAAACGGAATATCCAGGTAAGGCAATATTTTACCTTCAGCCATCAAGGGGATAATTTTATCGATATGCGGATACGGGTAAACATAATGCATTCTGACCCAGATCCCTAAATCTCCTAACGCGGAAGCTAAATCAAAAATATTGGTCTGCAGTTCTCGCCCATGCCAAGGATACGCCTGATATTTAAGATCAACCCCATAGGCACCAGTATCCTGAGAAATCACCAATAATTCTTTTACACCAGCGTCTACTAATTGCTCAGCATCACGCAAAACCTCGGATATGGGCCGACTGACTAAATCCCCCCGCATTGACGGAATAATGCAAAAACTACAGCGTTGATTACAGCCTTCGGAAATTTTCAGATAAGCATAATGATTGGGTGTTAATTTAATTCCTTGAGGTGGGATCAAATTCGTAAATGGATCATGGGGCGCCGGAAGATGCTCATGCACCGCACTAACCACTTCCTCTAAAGCATGTGCGCCAGTGATTTTTAAAACCGCCGGATGGCGCTGTCTAATTTCATCGGCTCGAGCTCCCAAACAGCCGGTGACAATCACTCGGCCATTCTCTGCCAGAGCTTCACCAATACTATCAAGCGATTCTTCTACCGCCGCATCAATAAAACCACAAGTATTCACGATGACAAGATCAGCATTCTGATACGTCGCAGAGACTTCATAACCCTCAGAACGCAATCGAGTTAAAATTTGCTCACTATCAACCAGCGCCTTGGGGCAACCCAAGCTAATAAAACCAACATGTGGCGTATTCATTTAGTCTCTCTATATAGGTAATAAAAGGTCAAATTTACGAGGTGGGACATTATATAGCAACTCGATACTTTAAACCCTTTGCCTTATCCAAATTTTAAAAACAAGCGTCTAAACAAATTCAGATATTTAGTAGATAAATTGATCGACACCTAACTCACACTATTTAGTTATTTATCTGTCGGTAAAATAACTTCATAATAGCGCCATTGAACAAAACGCAAATCGTACATTCTTCAAAACCCCAAAGAGGACACCTTGAGCATTGATTCACCAGCGCGGAATAAACTAAAATCCGGCAGCATCCTCCGAATAGTCGACAAAATGATTATTCAAGATTTTCTAAAAACCATGGCCGCAGTTTTGTCAGCGATTGTTATCATTATTGTTAGCCGGAATTTTATCAGCATCCTTAAATTGGCCATCAATGGACAACTTGCTAAAGACACCTTGATGCATTATTTCACGTTAAAAGTGATTGTCGTTTCCATAAACTTGTTACCGGTATCGACATTTATCGCAATTTTAATGATTCTTGGCCGCATGTACCGCGACCAGGAAATGACGGCCTTAGCAGCTGCAGGCGTAGGGCTAGGGGGCATTTATCGAGCCATTTTTTTAATCATTTTTCCAATATTTCTGATCTCAGGAGCCTGCGCTTTATTTTCAGCGCCGTGGGCAGAAGCCCAAATGAAGCTCCTAATTCACAAAGACGCCCAGACCGCCGATCTACGAGGCATTTCCGCCGGACGATTTAGTGAATACAGTCATGGCGACCTCGTGGTGTACGTCGAAAAAATTTCTACTGATAAACGCCTGGAAGGCATTTTTGTGCAAGATCGACAACATGGAAAACTTTCGGTAGTCAATGCAAGCTCAGGCTACATTAAAGATCTGGAGGACGGGAGCTACATCGTTTTAAATGAGGGTGAGCGTGTTCAAGGCAATCCGGGAAACGCTAATTTGGTTATTGAAAAATTCGCCGAATATGCCGTACGCATTGAGAAAAAAACCTCAACTCTGCAACTGGATTTAGAAGCGGTAGAAAGTATTCCCCTATGGATTTCCGGTCGGACAGTTGACATAGCCGAACTCCAGCGGCGCATTTCAATCCCGCTTGGTATTATCGTACTTGCCTTTTTGGCGGTTCCTCTCGCAAAACTATCCCCTCGCAGCGGCATTTACGGCAATATATTTTTAGCCTTTATCATCTATTTCAGCTATGAGAATCTTCGCAAAGTAGCCCATAGTTGGATTGTTACCAATAAATTGATGTTGTGGCCTGGATTTGCCACAGTCTATATATTTTTATTAGCAACAGGAGTCTTTTTAATCATTCGACTCTATGGCTGGCGCTGGTTGCTCCTTATCCTTAAAAAGCAGGCTCAATAAAGTGAATATTGTAAACACCTATATTGTTAGAGAAATCCTGAAAGGCTCCCTCGTTGCACTCATTGTGTTATTAACCTTATTCAATCTGTTTACCTTTAGCGACGAATTAAAAGATATCGGCAAAGGAGATTATCAACTACGAGAGATCATGCTGTATCTCGCCCTCATCTCGCCAACGGTACTCTACGAATTAATGCCAGCTTCAGCGTTGCTTGGTAGCCTTTTTGTCATGGGCTCTATGGCAAACAATCGCGAACTCGTCGCAATGCAGGCCGCAGGCTTATCGGTTTTTGGAATTATTAAAGCGATTTTGCTTGCCGGTTTGATTTTGGCGATTATTGACGTGATTATCGGCGAATTTATAGCACCCGACACCCAACAAGATGCCCAGATTCTTCGATCAACCGCACAAAATAAACAGATTGTCTTACAAACACGCTATGGATTATGGCTACGAGAAGGAAATACCTTTATCAATATTCGCCAAATTGCCTCAGGTGACAAAATGGCTGATATCAATATGTACCAGCTCAATGACAATTTTCATGTCATCAAAATACTGCATGCCAATGAAGCAAATTTTATCAGCAATAACCGCTGGTTACTGAATCAAGTCAAATTAACCCAGCTTAATCCAGAACGAATTACCACCCTCGAAACACCCGAACAAACTTGGGAGTCCAACATTGGCCCAGAACTTCTCAATATGGTAGCCGTTTCAGCAGACAACTTGTCGCTCTATGATTTGAAAATGTATGTCGATTTTTTGAGAAACAACAATCAAAAATCTCAGGTTTTTGAATTGGCATTATGGGGAAGAATCGTCAATCCACTGGTTATTTTTGTAATGTTGCTCGTTTCAGCACCATTTGTGATCGGGATTAAACGCGGTATTAGCGTTGGCTCCCGCATAATGATTGGTGTTGCAATCGGAATGAGTTTCAATGTCTTTGATAAAATCACCGGACACCTTGGCTTGATTTATGACTTAAATCCCGCCCTAATGGCCTTTTTACCCAGCATGCTAGTTTTGAGTATTGGGCTTTACACAATTTCTCGTATGCGCGTTTGATAATTAGCTAATCCATAAAATACACTGTGCTTTTTGACCAATAATCGAACCAAGCATAGTGATTTTTATCGAAGATAATCCAGAAGAATCCGATACCGAAAAAAATCAATACCAACACCCCACCAAAAAACCTATATGCAGCTTGCCGCCAATTTAGCGCCCGTTGATCAAAGCTGAGTAACCTGATGTTCCAAGCTTTAAGCCCTAGTGTTTGCCCACCATGAGTCCAAAACCACCCATAGAAGCCAAAACTGATACCTAACAGATAGATCGGATAGAAAAACTGATCCGAGCTAAACGCCTGACCTCCGTTCAAAGGAAGCAATAACGCCGTTGCTACAAACCAAACAGCCAGAAGCAATAGTGCATCATAGGTTACCGCGGCCAAACGGCGAAGAAAACTAGGTCGAACTGAAAGATTTCGACCGTGTTCCATCATTATCTTTAACCGCGCCGACAATAGACTACTATTTGAATAATGCCAGTTTTTGCCCGAAATACATACACATAACGACTAATGAACCCAGCATAATCGCGCTAAAAACAAAAGGCGGGCGGTGAAATAACAGAATAAAAAAATCTGCTACGAATATACTTGTTAAAATCGGACTTTCAATCAAACCAGAAATAAATTTTTTAAACATGGTCCCCCCAATCACTTATACTACAATTGTTAATTTGAATAATTTTTTATTGTACAATACTGATCACGTCGGCTCATTGTTTGAGATAAACAGACTTTAATCAACCAAAGAACAACAAATTTCACGATTAAATCCTCTAAATCCCCGCGACGACTGCGATCAATTTCTCTTACAAAACAAGCCAATTGATTGCCACATTTGATCCTTGGCCGCTGAATTTAAAGCACGACATACCCTAGTTATTACAGCTAGGGATTTTACTATATTCAAAAGTAAATTGTAAAAATAATGCTGCAATTTAAGCTAAAACTTAGCGTGTGGTATGATATTAAGAACAGTATTTATATAACTTAGGAATTTTGATTATTTTAACTTTTTTCAAAAAAATCCTCGGCATAACGGATCCAGAAGCCGTTCCGAACCAACTATCGCCGATTCCAAACCAGGGCGCAAAAATTTATACACGCTCTGAACACACGCTTTCTCGCGCTCAAATTAGCACAGAAGCGCTCAAAGTCTTACAGCACCTTAAAAAATCCGGTTATGCCTCTTATTTAGTAGGCGGCTGCGTCCGAGATTTACTACTGGGACGGGAACCTAAAGACTTTGATGTCGTCACAGATGCAACTCCTGACGAAATTAAGAAGGTTTTCCGGCATTGCCGCCTCATCGGCAGACGTTTTAGACTCGCCCACATTTATTTCGGTCGAGAATACATTGAAGTTGCCACCTTCAGAGCCGCAGCCGATCCAGATAATAACGATCAAGTGGTGCATGAGAGCGGTCAATTGCTACGAGACAACATTTATGGCACCCTCGAAGAAGATGTCTGGCGTCGTGACTTTACAGTTAATGCACTGTACTACAATATCCGTGATTTCTCAGTAATTGATTTTACCGGCGGGATTCAGGATCTAAGTGCAGGGACCATAAAATTGATCGGGGATCCAGAAATGCGTTACCGAGAAGATCCGGTCCGCATGCTTCGAGCCATCCGCTTCGCAGTTAAGTTGGGATTTACCCTTGATGCTGAAAGCCAAAAACCCCTTGGGGAACTTGCCGAACTGCTCAACGCCATCCCGCCAGCCAGACTCTATGAAGAATTTTTAAAATTATTCTTATCGGGCTATGGTTTACAATCATTTGAAATGCTAAGGCATTATGGACTCTTTGGCGCCCTATTTCCCACCGCCGAACGTAATCTCACCGAAGAAAGTCAGGGCTTTCCAAAATTATTCATCATTAGAGCGCTGGAAAACTCAGATAGACGCATCGCTGATAATTTGCCAGTCACGCCCTACTTCCTGCTCGCGGCGCTATTATGGGATTCAGTTCAATCGCTTGCCAATCAAAAAATTGCCGAAAAAGTTCCGGCTACGCCAGCCTACCAAATCGCGGCAAGTCAAGTTATCAACGAACAAACCAAACGCATCGCCTTCCCTAAACATGTTGGAATGGCGATGCGTGATGTCTGGTCGCTTCAGGCTCGCTTTTTTCAAAGAACCGGTCAACGCCCCTTCAAACTATTGACACACCCAAAATTTCGCGCCGCTTTTGACTTTTTCTTGCTTAGAGCCGAAACAGGGGAAGTCGATCCTGAGATTGCCGATTGGTGGAAAACATTTCAAAATGCCGAAAATCATCAACAATCACTCATGACCCAACCCGGAATGGCCAAAGATCCTATTAATAAGCGCCGAAATCGTAGTAAAAATTATCGTTACCGTGTGCGCAAAAAGGAGCCATCCGATCAAAATCATGAATAAAATTTTTAGTAATGATGGATCTTCAGTATTAGCCTATATTGGCTTAGGTAGCAATCTCCAAAATCCAGCACAACAAATCCAAAATGCTCAAAAGGCATTTAACAACCTCGACGGAGTAAGGTATTTGAAGTGTTCCAGTCTCTACCGAAGCTCACCCATGGGACCACAGGATCAACCCGATTATATAAATGCGGTAATCGCGATTTCAACAATCCTAGAACCGTTAACATTATTGAGTCATTTACAGGCAATCGAGCAACAACAAGGACGAGTTCGCCAAAGCCAACGTTGGACCGCACGGACATTGGATTTAGATTTACTCTTGTATTCAGACCAGATAATAAATTTACCTGAACTGATAGTCCCTCACCGAGGTATTTCTGAACGGGATTTCGTACTGTACCCTTTACAAGAAATCGCACCTAACTTACTAATTCCAGGAAAAGGCAAAATTGCCGATTTAATTAAACATTGCCCATCGTATGGGCTGGAGCGAATAAGCGCGTGAGCATGCATCAAACATCAACTACATTATTGTCATTGCTTGATTTACAAGCCATGAAGCGCCGTCAGGAAAAAATTAGCAGTCTGACCGCATATGATGCCAGTTTCAGCACACTGATTGATGCAATAGGCATAGATATTATTCTTGTCGGCGATTCACTCGGAATGGTCATTCAAGGTCAACGCACTACGCTTCCCGTTAAACTGGAAGACATCCTTTATCATACTCGTTGTGTCACCCGTAGCAGAAATAGATCGTTAGTCATCGCAGACCTACCTTTTATGAGTTATTGCACGCCCGAACAAGCTGCAATCAATGCCGGACGCCTTTTGTCTGAAGCTGAAGCACAAATCGTAAAACTGGAAGGCCCAAGGTTCGAAATTATTCGTTTTTTAGTTGATCAAGGAATCCCCGTATGCGCTCATCTCGGCTTACTTCCTCAATCAATCAATTTAATCGGAGAATATAGAGTCACGGGGCAAACCACAAAAGATGCCGAGCGTATTCTTGATCAAGCTTACGAAGTTGAACGTGCCGGAGCAAGCCTTTTACTACTCGAATGTGTTCCAGCTGAATTAGCCAAAGAAATAACCCAGCAACTAGAGATTCCCGTAATTGGTATCGGCTCAGGCGTCGATTGCGACGGACAAGTTTTAGTGCTCTATGACATGCTGGATATTACACATGGCAAAAAGCCACGCTTTACCAAAAATTTCCTACTTGAAACCAATAGTATCGCCGAAGCTATCATGCTTTATCACCAATCAGTTAAAAATGCCACATTTCCTGCTCCAGAGCATTCGTATTAACCATGCACCAAACAAACTCAATAGCAGAACTTCAACACCTCGTTCGAACCTGGCGACAAGCAGGCGAAAATATCGCGCTAGTTCCAACCATGGGCAATCTTCATGCAGGGCATATAAATTTGGTAAAACGTGCTCAGACCTTAGCTAATCGAGTGATTGTCAGTATTTTCGTTAATCCGACTCAATTTGGTCCCAATGAAGACTACACCAATTATCCGAGAACGCTAACCGAAGACACTGAAAAACTTACCAAAAACTCGGTAGATTTACTATTTACCCCCGAGTGCTCCACTATTTATCCTCCAGGAGCAAGCACCCAGGTATCCGTTCATGACCTATCCGAGATACATTGCGGCGCAGCAAGGCCCGGGCATTTTACCGGGGTCACCACCATTATTACGAAATTGTTTAACATAGCTCAGCCTGATCTAGCAATCTTTGGCGAAAAAGATTTTCAACAACTCACCATTATTCGCAAAATGGTACATGATTTGAATATACCCGTCTCGATTCATAGCGTACCAACGCTGCGCGAATCCGATGGACTAGCAATGAGCTCCCGAAATAGCTATCTCAACAGTGAAGATCGTACCCTGGCGCCTATACTTTATCAAACGCTATCAGAAGCCAAACGCCAAATCGAAGCAGGAAAATCTGATTTTCGCAAGATGGAACTGGTATACTTACAACAATTGCAACAAGCAGGATTTCAACCGGAATATTTTTCAGTTTGTCGTATTGATAATTTATCTATAGCCACCATAACAGATAAGGAACTCGTCATTTTAACCGCCGTAAAATTAGGCAAAACACGTCTGATTGACAACATTTTGGTATCACTGAGCGACAGTTGAACTTGCAACTAACCTGGGTATAATGACCCATTACTGAACATATTGATGTTTTTTCTATTATGCAAATTACAATGCTTAAAGCAAAACTTCACCGACCTAAGGTGACTCACTCCGAGTTAGGATATGAAGGATCATGTGCTATAGATAGTAACATTCTGGACCTTTCCGGAATCAGGGAATACGAACAAATCCAAATTTACAATGTCAACAATGGTGCTCGTTTCACAACTTATGCCATTCGAGCTGAAGCGGACTCAAAAATTTTTTCAGTCAATGGAGCAGCAGCAAGACTTGCCTGCCCGGGTGATATTTTGATTATTTGTACTTATGCCATTCTTGATGAACAAGAAGCTTTGGAACATCAACCTAGATTAATCTATTTTGATCAAGACAACGAGGTTGTTCGCTGTAGCAATTCCATACCTAGCCAACCTGCAGCACGATAACTAAAAACAACTAGCCTTCCTTTTTTTTCTTCAAATCAACCAAATCGCTCTCTATCGCACACAAGAGTGATTTGGTCTTTGTAGTTCTCAAGCCTCAACAACTTCAATGGCGCTGTTTTTTTCTGTGAGTGTAATACTCTGTTCGACATCCAATAACATTTTTTGAATTCCAATCCTTTGCGCGCAATTAATAATAATTGGACACTTAATTGAACCTTTGATCGTTGGCTTGATGGCCTCGTTATTATCATTCTTGAGCAAAATCAACAACACCAGAACATCTTCAACATGAGTCAGCTTAAGTAATTCTTGCTCTTCATCCGTTAAGACAAAGCTATAATTGATATTAAAATGGGCAGGGTGTGCCACTGAAAAAACAACATCCTCATCATCAAGACATTGCAACCAATAAACAATCGAACTATCTTCTTGGTGAAAAAGTTTATAGTGTTTTTGCTCTTCAAATCCAGGAATGCCCTGCGGAAACGTAATAATGGTATCAGGGTCAATTTGCTGCTCGCCAAAAAGTTTACTTTTAAAGTCCATTAGTCTACCCCACCCGTTTAGGTCAAAATGATATAGTCAGAATAACCTTTAGCTATTCACCATTGCAACTTTAATCAAAAGCCCTCACCCGCTTTTAATAGTTAGCAAATTAAATTAATGCAAAAAGTTATTTTCTAAAGTGTATACGTAGTTGTTTTTGCTGTGGCTTTTCAGTTATAACCCAAAACAACACCAACTTAAAGCCCTCAAGATTATCCAAAGATAACTTATTGACTTCAAAAGCATGATGCGTTACTTCACCACAAAACCTGAGTAAATCTAACAACATCTAGTACAGGTATAGACTACTATTGAAAAGTTTTCAAGCCGGAAAAAACGATAACGTTTCATTTTTCGAAATAACTCCGGCAATTCAAAAGCTTGCCGGAGTGTTAAACATGCCTGCGATAAGGTTTTTCAATCAACTTAGTTAATCTGCCTGACGCCTTAAAAAAGCAGGAATATCCAAGTAATCCATATCTATTTCCTTTTTCGGCTGGGCACCAAATCTGTTTTCGCGTTGATCAGGCTTAGGAATTCGTTGGCTTGTAGGCCTATCGAAGGATCCATAATCAATTTCATCACTCGATGTTTTGCTCGGAACCACTTTAATTGGTGATTTAATAGCCGATACAATCGGATTTCCACCCATGCCGGTAGCCACGACAGTAACTTTAATTTGATCGCCGAGGCTCATATCAATTGCCGTGCCAATTTTAATAATCGCGTCTTCGGCGGCAAACTCATAGACGATACTACCGACTTCGTTAAACTCAGCCATTCCAATATCCGCAGCTGAAATATTAACCAATATGCCGCGTGCCCCGCGTAAATTAATATCATCCAGTAATGGGCAAGCAATTGCTTTTTCAGCCGCTTTTCTGGCGCGATTCTCACCCGTAGCTGTGGCAGTACCCATAATGGCTGCTCCCATGCCTGCCATCACCGTTCTGACATCAGCAAAGTCAACGTTAATAGTTCCGGGGTGAACGATTAGCTCGGTAATCCCTTGCACGGCGTCCAATAGTACATTGTTAGCTGCCTTAAAAGCATCTGCGAGAGACACATCCGCCCCTAAAACCGGCAACAATTTCTGATTAGGAATAGTAATTAATGAATCGACATATTGCTCCAATTCAACAATGCCTTTTTCCGCCACCATCATTTTCTTTTTGCCTTCGAAATCAAATGGTTTTGTTACCACGGCAACCGTTAAAATGCCGAGTTCACGCGCAATTTCAGCAATAATTGGAATCGCACCAGTACCAGTTCCTCCCCCCATGCCGGCAGTCAAAAAAATCATGTCGGCACCTTCCATGACTTCACGCAAGCGCTCACGATTTTCTTCGGCCGCTTCTCTACCGACCTCAGGATTAGTCCCTGCCCCCAAACCTTTCGTTAATGCAACACCCAGTTGAACTACCGTATCGACAGACAGACGTCTTAACGCTTGAGCGTCGGTATTCGCGCAAATAAATTGCACCCCTTCAATATTACTATCCACCATATGATTAACGGCGTTCCCCCCACCGCCACCGACCCCGATAACTTTAATATTTGCATTTTCACTGCACATATCGATTAATTCATATCCCATCATAACCCCCTAAACACCTGAATATTAAAAATTACCTTGAAACCAACTTTTCATTTTTGAAAAAACCCCTGCCGCGTCATTTTCTATTCCACCCGACGCGCCCAAACGTTCCTTTCCGTAGAGCAATAATCCAACGCCTGTAGCATAAATGGGATTTTGGATAACATCAGTTAGTCCCGAAACATGTTGTGGTAAACCTATTCGAACCGGGATGTGAAAAATTTCCTCCGCCAATTCAACCAGCCCCCTCACTTTTGCACTCCCGCCGGTTAAAACCACACCGGCAGCGATTGATTCTTCGTAGCCGCTGCGACGCAATTCCGCTTGCACCAACAGCATTAATTCCTCATAGCGCGGCCCAATAATCTCCGCTAAATTTTGCGCCGATATTCGTCTAGGTGGACGTTCTCCGATGCTCGCAACTTCAATGGTCTCTTCAATATTAGCCAATTGCGTCAACGCGCAAGCATGTTTCCGTTTAATGTCTTCGGCATTTTGAGTGGGTGTTCGCAACGCCACTGCAATATCATTGGTCACCTGATCGCCTGCAATTGGAATCACTGCGGTATGCTTGATCGCTCCATCCGAAAACACTGCTATGTCTGTCGTTCCACCACCAATATCAATCAGACAAACCCCCAGATCTTTTTCATCATCGGTCAGCACCGACATACAGGATGCTAGCTGCTCAAGCACAATATCATCGACTTCCAAATCACAACGCCGGATGCATTTAATAATATTTTGTGCTGCGCTGACACTACCCGTCACCATATGCACTCGCGCCTCAAGACGTATACCCGACATCCCGACCGGTTCCTTGATACCGTCTTGCATATCAATCACAAATTCCTGAGGCAGAATATGAATGATCTTCTGATCGGCTGGAATTGCAACGGCTCTCGCCGAATCAATCACGCGATCAATATCGTATTGCGTCACTTCTTTATCTTTAATCGCCACAATACCGTGCGAATTTAGACTTTTGATATGGCTCCCCGCAATACCCACATAGACAGACGAAATACTACAACCCGCCATCAGTTCGGCTTCTTCGATGGCGCGCTGGATCGAGAGTACGGTGGATTCAAGATTGACAACCACGCCTTTCTTGAGGCCTCGGGAAGGCGTTGAACCAATACCAATCACTTCGATCTGATTATCACTGCTGAGCTCTCCAACAATCGCAGCAACTTTTGAAGTACCAATATCCAAGCCTACTATTAAATTACGAGAGGTTTTCTTTTTAGCCATTTCGATTATGTTTAACCCTATAAATTTTTTATTATTGCGGTTTAAGTTGCCGGGCCGCCATGCTCTTCCAGTCAATTGCTGGAGTATCTATTTTCCAGGTGATCGCAAAACCATTCGGATATCTCAAATCCACCTTTGATATGGCATCAACTTTATCCTGCCCTAACAAATCCAGTGTTTTTAAAAAACGATTAAAGTTTTTAAGTTGACCATTACGACCTAGTTTTATCACCATTCCGTTTTTTAATACAATTTCCCATGCCCGACGTTCGTTTACTTTGAATTCCGCCAAATGCAACGAATGCTCGGCAAGCGTTGTTTCCAATCCCTTCATAATTGCCAACAAACGCGCTTCATAGCCCTTCGGACCAACAATCAACGGTAAGTCCTGAAATTCGGCAACGCTTTCCGGGGTAAAAAGTTCCCCCGCCGGATTCAACAAACTTTTCTCCCCCCAGCGCACGGCCGGAATTTGCTCATACACTTTAATATCTATAGCATCCGGCCAAACCCGCTTAACTGTTACTTTTTTCATCCAAGGTAATTGCATCACCACTTTATGAATCACCTGCATGTCAACAGAAAAAAAATCTGTTTTGACATAGGGCTGTAGTGCCTGCCTGATCGTTTCCTTACTGATATACTGAAACACCCCCTCAATCCTAACGTATTTAATGGGCAACAATTCGGCAACTGTCTGTTTATGCTCAGACCAAATAACAAATAATACCTTAAAGAGTAAAATAACCACTAATACTATAATTACTTTTCGCATGGTTATTTATAAAATGCTGGTCTCAAGTATGCGCCAGACTAATTCCTCAAATTGAATTCCCTGTTGCTTAGCAGCCATGGGCACCAGACTATGATCAGTCATACCGGGTACCGTATTGACCTCGATTAATTGCGCTACTCCGAGGTGATCGATAAAGACATCGACTCGCGCCCATCCCTTGATACCAATGATATCGCAAGCTTGCTTCGCCAAATCTTGCAATTCTTGTTCCTTCTGATCGTCTAAACCACAGGGACAATGATACTGCGTAGTATTGGCCCGGTATTTGGCTTCAAAATCATAAAAAGTCCGTGGAGTTTCGAGCCGTATCGACGGCAGAGCTTCGCCATCAAGAATCGCAACCGTATATTCTGCCCCAATTACCCAAGCCTCTGCGTAGACATCGCACCGAAATTGTGCCGCAAGCGTAAACGCCGCAATCAATTCATCCTTATTGTGAGCCTTACTCATCCCGATACTTGAGCCTTCCTGTGCCGGTTTTACGATAACCGGAAAGCCAAGTTTTTCAATACACGCGTCAATATCCTGCAATGATTTTAGCAAATGCCAAGCAGGTGTATTCAAATTTGCCCCCTGCCAACACAACTTAGTGCGTAATTTATCCATGCTCAATGCCGACGCCAACACACCGCTACCGGTGTAAGGTAAATTAAGGCTCTGCAATACTCCTTGTAAAACCCCGTCTTCTCCCCCGCGTCCATGGATGATATTAAACACACGATCAAATTTTTGCTCGCCGATCGCGGCGAAAACATCATTTCCGACATCAACGGCAGTGACATTAATCTGCTGCTTTTGTAGCGCTGCATACACGGCCGCACCACTTTTCAACGAAATTTCCCGCTCCGCAGCGTTACCTCCCATTAGAACAGCGACACGACCAAAATCGGCAGACTTATTAATTTTCAAGGGTTTCATTTTACGTTTCCCACACGACACACTTCTGTTTGTAAAGTTATGCCAAATTTGTGTTGCACCTGTTTTTGTATATATTCAATCAATGCTTCAATCTCGGCGGCCGTCGCATTGCCGGTGTTCACAATAAAATTGGCGTGTTTTTCTGAAATACAGGCACCGCCGATACAATAGCCCTTGAGATTACATGCTTCAATCAAACGTGCGGCATAATCCGCTTCCGGATTTTTAAAAACCGAACCACAACTTGGCTGATTCGTCGGCTGGGTTTGATTGCGTCGAGCGAGCAATGTCTTGATCTTTTCCTGACTTTCCGTGCCATTACCCTGCGCAATGTCTAAATGCGCCGCTAAAAACCACTCGTTTTCAATACCTTCAATACCTCGGTAATGGATAACAAACTCATCGGCTTGACGAATTCTAACAACCCCTAGACGATCAATCGTTTCGACCTGCTTAACCAAATCCCAGGTCGATCCACCAAATGCGCCCGCATTCATGCGTAAGGCTCCTCCCATTGTTCCGGGGATTCCCGCTAAAAATTCTGCACCGACCCGACCCTGCTCCGCACTGAATCTTGCGACATGAGCGCAAGGAACGCCCGCTTCAACGACGATATCATCATTTGAAGCTACATACATCTGCTTTAGCCGCCCACGGGTGTTGATCACCACACCGTCGATACCGCCATCTCGCACTAACAGATTACTGCCCAAGCCCATCCAGAAAAGTTCTTTAGTTCCAGCCAATTGACTTACGTATAAACACAAATCTTCCTTGTCAGCCGGAATGAACATAAGCTCGGCACAACCACCGACGCGCCAACTGGTGTACTTGGAAAGCTCTTCATTAGCGAGCAACTGTCCGCGAAGGTCACTAGTCATATCAAAATTGCTGCATTATTCGAGGTTGCCAAAAATTTCACCTAATTGCGTAGGTAACTGGGTGGCAATATACCCAACACTTCCCGCACCAAGCGTCAATACGACATCATCGGGTTGAGTGACAGCCGCCAATACTTTAGCTACATCGTCGATATTTTCGACAAAAATAGGATCGACCTGTCCACGCATTCTGATGGCTCGGCTCAAGGTTCTGCCATCAGCAGCAGTAATGACTTGCTCACCAGCTGAATAAACATCCATCAATATCAAGACATCAACCGTCGAGAGCACTTGTACAAAATCTTCAAATAAATCACGCGTTCGACTATAACGATGCGGCTGAAAAATAATCACTTCTCGTCGTGTTGGCCAAGCTTGGCGTAATGCTTCAAGTGTTGCCGCAATTTCACGTGGATGATGTCCGTAATCATCGACCAAGGTAATGTGTCCTCCCGGAATTGGAAAATCCCCCTGAATCTGGAACCGGCGCCCAATGCCCTTAAAACTACCCAAGCTTTTAATAATGGCTTCATCCTCAACATTCAGACTGGTCGCGACAGTAATCGCCGCCAAAGCATTTAACATGTTATGCCAGCCAGGCATGTTCAATGTCACCGGTAACGGTGGATGTTCGCCCCAGCGTAAAACCGTAAACGAAGTCAACATGCCCTGCTGTTTAATATCAATCGCTCGCACATCGGCATCGGCATGAACGCCATAGGTTTTGATCGGCTTTGACAGCTGAGGCAAAATTTCGCGCACTCCCTGATCATCCAAACACATCACTGCCAATCCGTAAAATGGCAAATGATGGAGAAATTCAATAAAGGTATCTTTTAGACGCTGTAAACAACCATTATAAGTGCTCATATGATCTTGATCGATGTTGGTTACAATCGCCACCATCGGCTGCAAATATAAGAAAGACGCATCGCTCTCATCAGCTTCGGCCACTAGATAGTTTCCAAGACCCAGCTTGGCATTACTGCCCGCACTGTTTAAACGTCCGCCAATCACGAAGGTCGGATCCAGTCCCCCTTCAGCCATAATACTCGCCGTTAAACTGGTGGTAGTCGTTTTACCATGAGTTCCAGCAACCGCAATTCCAAATCGAAACCGCATCAATTCCGCCAGCATTTCCGCGCGTGGGATCACCGGAATTTTGAGCACATACGCCTGATCGATTTCAGTGTTACTGCGATCAATCGCGGTTGAGGCGACCACAACATCGACTTCTGCCACATTTTCACGACGATGACCAATCTGAATAATGATACCTTGCTCCGACAAACGCTGAGTCACTGAAGACTCTTTAATGTCTGACCCAGAAACCTGATAGCCTAGGTTAGACATCACCTCGGCAATCCCACTCATGCCGGTTCCACCGATGCCAACAAAATGAATTCGACGAATATTGGATAAAATCTGAATCGGCAAACGCTGTTTATTCCGATTTAACTCAAGCACGGTTCCATTTTCAGCCATTGTCTCAGGCGATTCAGTTGTTTCAGATCGGTTCAAATTTTGCATGATTAATTATTCATTTCTTTAATAGATTCTAGTTATCGAGCATTAGCTATGCAAACCTTGGCAACACGCTCTGTTGCATCAAGACGGGCGACTTGTTTAGCATTCATTGACATTGATTCGATATGATCCTGAATATATTTTATCTGTAATAATAAAGTTTCCGGGGTTAAATTTTGTTGCGGCAAAAGTGATGCCGCCCCGGCATCGGCTAAAACTCTGGCATTGGCAGTTTGATGATCATCAATCGCATACGGAAATGGAATCAATATCGATGGCAAACTAGCTGCAGCCAATTCACTCACCGTCATCGCCCCAGAGCGACAAATTAACATATCCGCCCACACGTAGGCACTGCGCATATCTGAAATAAAGGCACTCACCTCAGCATTAAGCCCCAAATCCTGATATTGCTGAGTGACTTGTTCTAACATAGACGCGCCAGTTTGGTGCTTTACCTGGACCCCCGAAAGCGTTGCGAGCGCACTTGGGATCACATTATTGAGTATTTGCGCCCCCAAACTGCCACCCACGATTAAAATTCTAAACTCACGCTGGCCATGCCATAGTTCCTTTTCAGGCACATTCAGCAATTCCTTGCGCAATGGATTCCCGGTCGCAATAGCGTTAACGGCTTTACTAAAACTACCTTCAAAAGCTTCCAGTACCTTCACGGCTATTTTAGATAACAAACGATTCGTGGTTCCGGGAATACGATTTTGTTCATGAATGATGACCGGAATACCTAATAATTTTGCCATTAAGCCGCCGGGTCCCGCCACAAAACCGCCCATTCCGAGCACGACATTCGGTTTACGTTTGCGCAAGATACTCAAAGCTTGATAACACGCCTTACCCAACATCAACGGTGCCGTCAATTTTGCCAACAATCCCTTGCCGCGCAAACCGTTCACCGATAACCAATCAATTGCGATACCCTGCTCGGGGATTACCCGACTTTCTAAGCCTTGTTTTGTCCCGAGCCAACTCACTTCCCAGTCATTCGCCTGCAAATATTGCGCGACCGCCAACGCCGGAAAAACATGTCCGCCGGTTCCCCCGGCCATAATGACTATGCGCTGCGCCATTGTTTTTTTCCTTTAGGCGTACAAGCATAGTGTTCAGCTGCTTCAGAATAAACCCGAAATAACAGCGCAATAGACATACACATCACAATCATACTGCCCCCGCCATAACTCATCAGAGGCAAGGTCAAGCCCTTGGTCGGCAATATTCCCATATTGACGCCGATGTTAACGAAGGTTTGAAAACCAAACCAAATTCCTAAACCATAGGCTGTGTAAGCAGAGAATTTTTGACCTGCCGCTTCAGCCATTTGCGCAATCACAAACGCTCGCCAGATGAATAAAGAAAACAGGCCGACCACGATGATCACGCCAAATAAGCCTAATTCTTCAGCAATAACCGAAAACAAAAAGTCGGTATGCGCCTCAGGCAAATAAAATAATTTTTGAATACCTCCGCCTAAACCGACACCGAACCATTCGCCACGACCGAAAGAGATTAATGCCTGTGCCAATTGAAATCCGGTATTGAGCGGGTCCGCCCACGGATCTAAAAAGCTGGTCACCCGACGTAAACGATAGGGTGACATCGATACCATCAACGCCCCTAATCCGGCAACGACCGACATTAAAATCGAAAATTGCCCCATTCGCGCACCGGCTAAAAATAAAGTGCCGAGCGCAATAATCAAAATAACCACTGCGGAGCCAAAATCAGGCTCCAGCAACAACAATACACTTGCCGCGAAAAACAACAATAAGGGCTTGACTACCCCAAAAGCTGATTTTTGAATATGCTCGTAATGGCGCGTGATGTAGCCTGACATAAACAGCACCGCGCAGGCTTTAGTGACCTCAGACACCTGAATTCTAAGCCCTCCGACAGATAACCAGCGCACACTTCCGTTGACTCTAACGCCTAAACCTGGAACCAACACAACCACTAACAACAACAAACTGGCCACAAACAAAACGCTACTCAGTTGCTCCCAACGCTGCATCGGCACCTTCAAAGTGAATCCTGCAAACAACAAGCCCAAGCTAATATGGACTAATTGGCGAAGCGGATAGTAACTCATTGAACCAGCCATTTTCATGCCTAAGTGCAGAGAAGCGGAAGTCACCATCACATAGCCGACAATGAGTAAGCTGATACACACCAGCGATAATTGAATATCAACATGGAAGCGCCCAGTGGCTGGATGTTTTTTCATGAGGCTAATTCCAGCACTGCACGACTAAACTGTTCGCCCCGATCTTTATAATCTCGAAACTGATCAATACTTGCACACGCTGGCGACAACAAAACGCAATCGCCCGTTTGCGCTAAACCCGCTGCGATTTTTACCGCTTGCTGTATCGTCGTCGCTCGATAAACCGGGACACAACCATCAATCGCTTGTTCAATCAAATGTGCATCTTTACCCATTAGCACAACACTTTTTACTTTATTGCGTATCGTAGGCACCAATTCCTGCATATCCGCACCTTTAGCATCGCCTCCTGCCAATAGAATTAATGGCCGGGTATAACCGTCGAGAGCTGCGACACATGCGCCAATATTTGTGGCTTTTGAATCGTTAATCCAGGTCACATCGTTGACAACAGCGACTTTCTGCATGCGATGCGCCAGACTTTTAAATTTTCGAAGCGCTATACACATGGGTTCGAATGGTAAATTAATCGCATAACCGATTGCTAGAGCCGCCAAAGCATTAGCGACATTATGCCCACCTTCAAGCGGTAATTCGCTCACCGGCATAAGTGGTTGTTGTCGATACATCAACTGCTCAATACCTTCTACAGTACCGACAGTAAAATCTGCCGGATGTTTTAAACCAAAAGTCAAAATATTGCGGCCACTATAATCAGCCTGCATTCCGGAAACCACAGCATCATCAACATTTATGACAATCCAGCCAGTCCCCCTAAAAATAGCTTGCTTCTGCCGAGCATAATCGGCAAGATCTGCATGCCGGTCCAAATGGTCAGCACTGATATTAAGCACACTTGAAGCAACTGCATTGAGCATTGAAACGCGTTCCAGTTGAAAACTCGAAAGTTCCAGAACATATAATTCCACTTCGGATGAAATCAAATCCAGAGCTGGAACACCGAGATTACCACCGACGCCGACTTTTTTACCGGCCTGTCTGGCCATATCACCGACCATAGTCGTAACCGTGCTTTTACCGTTTGATCCGGTAATCCCTACGATGGGTGCATTCACAGAACAAGCAAATAAATCAATATCACTCAAACACACCGCACCGCGCGCCAATGCGTTCTGAATGGGAATCTCATGCAAAGCAATACCAGGGCTGACAATTAAATGACTGGCCACCGCAAAGGCATCAGCATGAAAACCACCAGTAAACACCGGTGTTTCAGGATGAGATTCGATAAAATCAGCCATTAAAGGTGGCTTGGCGCGACTATCGACGATGGCATAATAAAAACCAAGCTTGTCCAGATAGCGAGTAACCGCAGTTCCAGTCACCCCTAAGCCTACCACCAGTATTTTAGAACTGGCGTCCAGATTAAATTGTTCTTTTAGGGTCGCTAAGGTGGTTTCGATATTCATAATCAATAGTAACTTCAATGATTTAACGTAATTTCAACGTCGCTAACCCAATCAAGACCAAGATCACTGTAATGATCCAAAATCTCACAATAACTCTCGGTTCAGGCCAGCCCTTTAATTCAAAATGGTGATGAATCGGGGCCATTCTAAAAACCCGTTTACCGCGCATTTTGAATGAAGCGACCTGAATGATGACAGAGAGCGTTTCCATAACGAATACTCCCCCCATGATCATTAACACAATTTCCTGCCGAACCAGCACCGCCAGTACGCCTAATGCTCCGCCCAAAGCCAGAGCACCAACATCGCCCATAAAGACCATGGCCGGATAGGTGTTAAACCAAAGAAACCCAAGACCTGCGCCAAAAATGGCTGAACAGAACACGATTAACTCGCCAGCCTTGGGTAAATAAGGAATCGCCAAGTATTCGGCAAATGCAATATGTCCGGAAAGATAGGCAAAAATCCCCAATCCTGCCGCGACCATCACAGTCGGCATGATGGCCAAGCCGTCCAAACCGTCAGTCAAATTCACAGCGTTACTGGTGCCGACAATCACAAAATAACTCAATACAATGTACATCCAGCCCATATCGATACTGACATTCTTAAAAAATGGCACAATAAATTGAGTTTCGGCTGGCAAAACAGCGGTTTGGTATAAAAATACTACCGCCGACAAACCTATCGCCGACTGCCAAAAATACTTTGCGCGCGCAGATAACCCGGCACTGTTACCCAAGGCAATTTTTTTATAATCATCAATAAAACCAATCACGCCATAACTTAAGGTCACCAGCAGAATCACCCAAACATAACGATTACCTAAATCGGCCCATAGCAAGGTACTGATCGCAATGGCAATTAAAATGAGCGTTCCACCCATCGTCGGTGTACCGGCTTTGTTGTAATGACTTTCCGGGCCACATTCACGCACCATTTGTCCAATTTTCTTACGTGTCAATTTACGAATCATTACTGGACCAATCATTAATGATATGGTCAATGCGGTCAGGGCACCTAAAATCGCTCTAAACGTCAGATACTGGAATACTCGGAAACCACTTCCAAAAGTCATCAAATAATCAGCTAAGTACACTAACATTATTTATTTCCTATACGATTCAGTTAATGCAGCAGCGATATTTTCCATCTTCTGAGCACGTGACCCTTTGATGAGCAGGGTGGCATTGACGGTTAATTGTGATTCTAAAGCCGATATCAAACTATCCTGGGTTTCATAGTAACAGCCGTTTACTCCAAATGCGGTGACTGTCGCCTGCGCATCTGATCCGGTGGCAAATAGTCGTTGCACGCCCATCTGGCGAATGAGCGAGCCCATTTCTGCATGAATATTCAAGCTGTCAGGGCCTAACTCGCCAAAAGCGCCCAAAATCAACCAAGGCTCACCGCCACACGCCAACAAAACTTCCAAACCAGCTTTTAAAGAGGTTGGATTTGCATTGTAAGTATCATCAATGACAATGTTGCCCTGTTTGCTGACTAATGGTTGTAAGCGTCCCGTCACCGGCTTTAAACTTGCTAAGCCCTGCTGAATCTCTGACCAGTCAATACCCAACTCAAACGCAGCAGCACTAGCCGCAAGCGCATTCATGACGTTATGCCGTCCAGCCAAACCTAACCTGATCGGCACTACCGACGTTGCGGTCACTAAATCGAATGCCGTATAAAATTCATTATTAGCAATGCCGGTATTTATATTTTGGGCGGAAAAGTCAGCCGCATCAGTCAATCCAAAACTAAGATGTTTACGGGACCCCGCGATGCCCACCCAATAATCATAGAAACGATCATCGTGATTCAGAACGGCTACGCCAGTACTTTTTAAGGTTTCAATGATTTCGCCTTTAGTCTTGGCAACGCCTTCAATCGAACCGAAGCCTTCTAGATGGGCATCTCCAGCATTGTTTAGAATGACGACGTCAGCAGCGGCGCATCGACTGGTATACGCAATTTCACCGGCATGATTAGCCCCCATTTCGATGACCGCATAACGATACTGCTCATTCAAGCGCAATAAAGTCAACGGTACCCCAATATCATTGTTCAAATTACCGCGCGTAAATAATGTCGGCGCTTTGACATTCAAAATGGCGGCAGTCATTTCTTTAACCGTCGTTTTACCGTTGCTACCAGTGATGCCAACCATCATGACACCACTTTGAATACGCCATTGTGCTGCCAAATCTGCTAATGCTTGATGAGTATCCTCGACACAGAGACTCGGAACGGTGTTTACCTGCGAAGATTCTTGAATGATGGCACTCGCCCCTGCTTCAATCGCTTGTGCAATAAACGCATGACCATCGAAACGCCCACCTCTCAGAGCAATATAAACATCACCCTTCTGCAGCGTTCGGGTATCAATGCTAAAACTTGCCACCGACAGATCGTCACCGAGCAACTGTCCATCCAAAACTTGGGCTATAGCCGATAATTGCATGATCATTAATGAAAACTCCGTGATGATAAGGCTTGCATTACCACATCAACATCGCAGAATGGTAATTTTTGATTCTGATATTCCTGATATTGCTCATGGCCCTTGCCTGCAATAAGCACACAATCTTCTTTATTTGCTTGAGTTACTGCCTGAAAAATAGCTTCTTTACGATCATGGATAACCGTAATGTCTTTAGACCGACAGCCGGACAGAATATCCTGCACAATCCGTCCAGGTTCTTCCGAACGTGGATTATCATCGGTAATAATCAGATGATCGGCATAAGCCTCGGCAAACTTGCCCATTTCCGCGCGTTTACCCGTATCGCGATCGCCACCACAGCCAAAAACCACCCATAATTCGCGCTGGCAATGCAAACGTGCACTTGCTAAGGCTTTTTCGAGGGCATCTGGAGTATGCGCATAATCGACAAAAATAAGTGCCGATTCTTGATCGCCCAATCGTTGCATACGACCATTCACCGGCTTCAACAGCGCAAGTCGATTGGCAATTTCATTAAGCGAATAATCTAAAGCCAACATAACGCTAATCACTGCCAACAAATTTTCGATATTAAACGATCCATACAAAGGTGAATAAAGTGTTGCCCGCTGCTCACGCCAACAAACATCGAACGTCAATCCGTTACTATGATGCACAATGTTTTCGGTATAAATCAGTTCATCAATATTGGCAACTGGAAGCTTTTGATTAACGACATAGCCCCATATCTTAGTTTGCGGTGCCACCACCGCAATGAATTCTTCGCTTAACGCATCATCCAAGTTAATAACGGCAAATTGCAGTTCGGAACGCGCAAACAATCTTTTTTTAGTATCAATATACGCCGCCATCGACCCATGATAATCAAGATGGTCTCGACTAATATTGGTCAGAACCGCACCATGAAAACGAATGCCAGCAATCCGGTGTTCTGCAATGCCATGCGAAGAAACCTCCATGGCGACAGTCGAGCATTTAAGCTTTTGACATTCCGCCAGGAGCCGCTGAGTCATTAAGGCATCCGGTGTTGTATAACCGGTCATAGTTAACTGCCCCCAACGCCCCCATCCTAACGTCCCTACAATGGCGCAATGCTGCAATAATTGCCCTAAAAATTGGCTACATGAGGTTTTACCATTAGTTCCAGTAATACCGATGATTTGGATAGTGTCGGAAGGTTGACCATAAAAACGCGCGGCAATATCACCCAAATGTAAATATAAATTTTCGATGGCAATCAAGCGGCAAGCATCAGTCTCACTAAAATGTTCTGAATTCACACGCAGTGGATCGTAAACAATTGCACTAGCGCCCTTTGCAATTGCCTGAGCAACATAATGAAAACTGTTTCCCTCAGGTCCTGCCAGTGCAAAAAACACTTCTCCAGGACACAACGTTCGGGTATCGCAAGACAAGCCCGGAACTTCAGTATCTTCCTGAATTACTGCAAAATCTTCTAAAAGCATACTCAACTGCATATCAGTGTTGCTCTTTTTTAACGAGTAAAATCGGCATGCTTTCTTCTTGATCTGGCGCTATCCCCATAATACGCAACGCACCGGTCATAACCTTTGAAAACGCTGGAGCGGCTACGAGGCCACCGTAATATTTTCCGGCATTCGGCTCATCTACCATGACCGCAATTACCAGACGAGGATTACTAGCGGGTGCCATCCCGACAAATAAACCCAAATATTTATCATCGGTATAACCTCCTGCAGCACTTAATTTTTTTACGGTTCCGGTCTTACCTGCCACTCGATAACCATCGACACGTGCTTGAAAGGCTGTACCATCTCGATTCACGACAGTTTCAAGCATATCTCTAACTTGTACCGCAGTTTTCGCTGAAAAAACCCGTTGAGCGCGATCATCGACTTCACGCTTTAATAAGGTTACCGAATGCAATAAACCATCATCAGCAAACGCTGTATAAGCTCTTGCCAATTGCAAAATGGAGCAACTCACTCCATAACCAAAAGACACAACCGCCTGATCAAAAGCATGCCAATGGCGATAATTGGTTAGACTTCCGCGTGCTTCACCCGGAAAACCCAATTCGGGAGCAACGCCAAACCCAAGTTTATGGTAAACCTCCCAAAAATATTTAGGTGGCATCTGTAACGCGATTTTACTCGCGGCAACGTTGCTGGATTTTTTAAGGGTTTCAGTCAAGGTTAGCGTACCGTAGTTATGAACGTCTTTAACCATGTGCCGCCCGATTGCAAACGAACCGTGCGTCTCGATTTCAATGTTGGGATCGACATAGTTACCGTCTAATGCCGCAGCAACTACGAAAGGTTTAACGGTTGAACCCGGCTCAAACACATCAGTGATGGCTTGATTCTTAAAAATCGTTCCCGGAGGGTGTTTACGGGTATTAGGATTAAATGAGGGCTGATTGGCCGCCGCGAGAATTTCGCCAGTTTTGGCGTCGAGTACCACCATCGTGACCGCTTTAGCATTATTGTCTAATAACGCATTTTGTAATTCTCTGAATGCCAGATATTGAATGCGTTGATCGATACTTAATTGGAGATCGCGTCCATCTTCAGGTTCTTTGACGTTTTCGACTTCCGCAATAACCCTCCGAATCCCATCACGAATAACCCGTTGCTTACCCGGACGTTCTTTCAACGCTTCTTCAAAGCCTAATTCGAGCCCTTCCTGGCCGATATCGTCAACATTGGTAAAACCCACTAAATGCGCAGATATTGCCCCCGCCGGGTAATACCGTTTAAATTCCCGCTCGAAATATATGCCGGGCACATCCAAATTTTTGACCTGCTCAGCTAAATCCGGATTAATTCTACGAATAATATAAGCAAAACGTCGTTTTGAGGTTGGATCTTGCAATTGCGCCAATTTACCTGCTGGTAAATCCAGAATTTGCTCAACCCGCTTTAATTGTTGGGGTTCGGCATCTTTTAATTCTTGGGGATTCGTCCAAATTGATTGCACCGGAGAGCTGACAGCCAACGGTTCACCATTACGGTCAACAATCTTGCCACGATAGGCTGAAACAGACAGTTCATCGACATGCTGCATCACAGCCTTAGCTTGCAAAAACTCTCGATCTAAAACCTGCAAATAAATACTCCGAAAGACCAGTAATACCATACCGCAGAGCAGTCCGTACAATAGAATGTTACGACGCTTCTCGAGATCGACCGGTTCTCGCTTGGCTGATTTATTTAGCGAATAGTTATACATTAGGGTTTCAGATAAATAATACTTTCACGTAAAGGCAATACTAATTTCAATTGTTTATTAGCAAACTGCTCAATACGATTTTGTTCGGTTAGCGTCGTAAGTTCCAATTGTAACTGTCCCCACTCCACCTCATAGGCATCCAGATCACGTTCTTTTTTCTGTAATTCAATAAATAAAAGCCGCGTTTCATACTTGTAATAGATGACAAAGAGCGCACTGATCAGCAACATCACAAGTAAGAAGCCCAAACTAATATTTCTAAGTAGAATCACTGTATTTTCTCTGCAACTCGCAATTTGGCACTGCGTGACCGTGGATTTTGTTTAATTTCATCAGCGTGGGCGTTGATCGCTTTACCTACTTTAACCAAGCAACCTTTCGCAATATCGACTTCTCGAATCGGCAACTTACCCGGATTATATTTAGCCCCCGCCTCATCTCTGATGAAACGTTTGACAATACGATCTTCCAGGGAATGAAAAGTGATAATAGCCAGACGCCCGCCTGGTTTTAATACTTCCAACGCTTGCTGTAACCCAGTTTTTAATTCTTCCAGTTCCTGATTAATTTCAATGCGTATCGCCTGAAAGGTTCGTGTCGCTGGATGTTTATGCAACTCTTTCATCGGCATGGCATCTTCAACTAACTTGACTAACTGACGCGTCGTAGTAATCGGATTGATTACTCGTTCAGTAACGATAGCTCTAGCAATGCGCCTTGCAAACCGCTCTTCACCATAGTCAAAAAGCACTTTGACCAAATGCTGTTCCGAAACTTTCGCCAGCCATTCGCGAGCAGTCATTCCCGCTTGGCAATCCATGCGCATATCAAGTGGTCCGTCTTTCAAAAAGCTAAAGCCTCGCTCAGGATCATCCAACTGCGGTGACGAGACGCCTAAGTCCATTAAGATGCCATCCCATAATTGCTGATTTCCTGACTGTCGACTAATTTGCAGCAGATTTGAAAAACAACCATGAGTGATAGAAAATCTTGAATCTTGCATTAATTCATGAGCAATCGGCGAAATAACCGCTTCCACGTCTCGATCAATAGCCTGAAGCAGACCGTGTTCGCCCAAAGCGTTCAAAATAGCCTGACTATGACCGCCTCGACCAAAAGTACAATCCAGATAATGACCCTGTTTATTGATAGCTAACTGCTCAATCACCTCGGTTAGCATCACAGGTAAATGTGTCATAAAATATGGTTTCCCTAGCCTAGATTCAGTCATCCAACCTCCCTAGAAGGAAAGCGGTCCCAATTCATCCAGACCATTGCTATCCTCATCAGTAAGCCATTCATTTTCTTTGGCTTGCCAAGCCAGCTCATTCCATAGCTCAAATTTATTTAACTGACCGATCAAAATTAGCTTCTTATCCATATTTGCAAATCCGCGTAATTTTTCGGGCAACAACAAACGACCTTGATTATCCATTTCACATTCAGTGGCATTGCCAATCAAAAACCGGCGTAGCTTTCCAGCCATTTTATTTAAGGTAGGCAATTTGATGATGGTTTGTTCAAGCTTTTCCCATTCTGCCAAAGGATAAAGCCACAAGCAGCCAGATTCACCAACACAATGCTCATTGACTGCAACGGTTACCACTAACTGGCTGTCATAACACTCTTGCAATTCCTCTCGATAACGAGTCGGAATAGCTAAGCGTCCTTTGGCATCCAAATTTATTGAACTTATTCCACGAAACAAAATCGAACCTTACAATCACGCCAAAAAATCCATTTTTATCCACTTTTCACCACATTGTTTCACTATAAATTTCAAATCAAACTTAGTCAATAGGCATAGCCACTAAAACTTTATTTATTGCAAAATCTCTTGTTGAAAACTTGGAAACTTATTAAAAATCAGATCTTAATGGAATCAAAAATTGACATGATTTCATTAGTTTATGGCGAGATAGTGGGAATAAAGTTTAAGTTAATTTTGTAACTTAAATTTAAGAGATCCAGTACGAAAAAGAAGATTTCGTAACAATTTGATTGAAGTTCTTGCCGAAAAAAAACTTACATAACAAGAACAAAATTTGAAGAGTCAGCCTGTAAGCCGGGTTCTGTCGTGAACAGTCATTCATCTAGGCTAACGGTCACCCGTTAGCTCAAGCAATCTACCCAGGAGCCGCGCGGGCCACACGTATGCTCCTCTATTTGATCTTGCTCCAGGTGGGGTTTACCTTGCCACATCTGTTGCCAGATGCGCGGTGCGCTCTTACCGCACCATTTCACCCTTACCAATAAAACTTATTGGCGGTTTATTTTCTGCTGCACTTTCCGTAGACTCACGTCTCCCAGGCATTACCTGGCACCTCGCCCTATGGAGCCCGGACTTTCCTCTCTCTTAGCTTAAAATCTTAAGCTAAAACAGCGACTGCTCAGCCAACTCTTCGGGATTCATTATACCGGCAAATTCATCTTCAGTTATTTATTAATTAATAAGTAAACTTGTAGATAATTGCTTGCCTCGTGACATACTCCTGATACAAATGAATTTTTAACGCCCCTTATAAAAAATATCAATCACCAAGGCGGAGTTTGTTAAACACATAATTTTAATATTGCTTACAATAACTACCTCAGACAACTCCATTGACCGATGCATGGCATGGTTTCAAACCGAGACACCTAATCCCTCTTTAAGGCAAGACCTGGAAAGACTGATCAAATCCTTCCAACAATGCCTGAAGAGTTATAGTTTAAAAAATCAAATAATTATTAACTGTGAAAAACGCTTCTTCTCATTACTTTGTCGGCATCGATTTAGGAACCACTCATACCGTGGTTGCCTATGTACATAAAGATCACTCTCCTCAGGACATCAAAATATTCGACATCGAGCAATTAGTCGCTCCCGGAGAAGTCGCAGCCAAACAACTTTTACCTTCGGTGCGTTATCACCCAGCACCTTCCGAACTCTCAGCATCCGATATAGTTTTCACCTCTAACGATGACAGTGCAATTATCGGTGAGGCCGCGCGCGTTTTAGGCGCCAAAACCCAGGGCCGTCTGGTCACTAGCGCCAAGAGCTGGCTATCACACCCCTCCGTTGATGCCCAAGCCGACATTTTGCCCTGGGGAAGTCATGAAGACATCACCAAAGTATCGCCATTAGACGCAAGCGCCAGCTATTTAAACCATATCAAAATCGTCTGGGGCCACCGTTTTCCGGATGCGCCTTTAGAGCAGCAAGAATTGGTGATTACCGTACCCGCGTCTTTTGACGAGGCTGCTCGCTCATTAACACTTGCCGCCGCTAAAATTGCAGGCCTCTCCAATGTCCGCTTACTTGAAGAGCCGCAGGCCGTTTGCTACGATTGGTTGCGCTGCAACCATGACCAAATTAAACACCTTTTAAAAGAAGTACACCTACTTTTAGTTTGTGATGTCGGCGGCGGAACGACCGATTTGACCTTAATCAAAGTAGAACCGAGCGCTCACGAACCAAAATTAACGCGTATCGGCGTCGGCGACCACCTCATGCTGGGCGGAGACAATATCGACCTAGCGTTGGCACACTTAGTCGAAAGCCGCTTGAAGATCGACCAGAAACGTCTTTCGGCAGCCGAGCTAACTTACCTGATCGAACAATGCCGCGTCGTCAAAGAACAGTTGTTAAGCGACAATGCCCCTGAACAAGCCAGAGTCACTTTACTTGGCGGAGGATCCAAACTCATCGGCAGCTCACGTTCGGCCATACTGACGCGCGAAGAGGTCAAACATCTTAGCCTCGATGGCTTCTTTCCACTGTCTAATTTAGATGAAATCCCTGACCGGAAACGCAGCGGCGTGGTCGAGTTTGGCTTGCCTTACGCAGCTGAACCTGCAATAAGCAAACACATCGCCGGCTTTTTAAAACTGCATCAACATGTCGCCCACGAAGCTTTAAATGGTTTAGGAAAAGTTCCGGACGCCTTATTACTCAATGGCGGCGTTTTCAGAAGTCAACCGATCACGCAACGCCTGATTGAGATCTTAACGACCTGGAAACAAACAGAAGCCGCAGACATTTCAGCTGCCTCATTAACCGTCTTGGAGAATCAGCACCCTGAGTTATCAGTCGCCTTAGGCGCCGTCAGTTATGCACTCGCCAGACGCGATAAAAAGCTTCGAATTGGCGGCGGCGCCGCACGTAGCTATTTCCTCCTCGTTGAAACCGATTTAGCTCAAACTCAGCAGCAAGCAGTATGCATATTACCCAGAGGCACAGAAGAAGGCGACGAAATAGTGCTCAAAGGTCAACAATTTGTCTTACGCTTAGGTTTACCGGTACGTTTTCACCTCGTTGCCAATTCGGGAGATCAAACTTACCAACCAGGTGAATTAGTCACCGTCGATGACGAATTATTTCATTCACTGCCGCCACTGGCGGTTGCCTTTAACCCGCAGGACAACCAAACAGCTCAGCAAGTTATTGTCGAACTCGCCGTCACCCAAACCGAAGTCGGGACACTGAAGCTCGAATGCGTAGCCGCTGCCGATCATCAGCAACGCTGGAATGTAGAGTTTCAGATTCGCAAAAATTCCGCCAACGTGATGATCAATTCCGAATTACCCAAACAATTCGATAGCGCCGCTGAAAAAATTCAACGCGTGTTTGGCTCCAAATCCAAAGAAGTGGATCCATCAGCCGTTAAAAACTTACGAGCTGAACTCGAAAGAAATTTAGGCATGTCGAGAACCGAATGGCCGATTCATGTGTTGCGAGCGCTCAGCAGCGTATTGCTGGAAGGGACGAAATTTCGACGTCGCACGGAGCATCATGAACGTGTCTGGCTAAGTCTGATGGGGTTTTGCTTAAGACCGGGACTCGGTTATCCGCTGGACGATTGGCGAATTGAACAACTCTGGAAACTTTACCCCCAAGGCATTCAATATCTCAATGAAACTCAGAACTGGACCGAATGGTGGACACTCTGGCGCCGCGTTGCGGGCGGCTTGAGCGCTACCGCGCAACAACAACTGTTTAACGATTTAAGTAAATTTATTAATCCCGCCTCAGCCAGACAACCGGCCGTGATGAAACAGCTCAAGACCCATAGTTATGACGAAATGGTGCGCGTGGTCGCGGTGCTGGAACATCTACCAATCAGCGATAAAATTCAATCGGTGAACTGGCTGCTGCAACGCTTACAAAAATCGAATGAATCGATTCAAACCTGGTGGGCCGTTGGCCGAATTGCGGCACGCGTTCCTGCCTACGGCAGTAGCCACAATACCATCCCTGTTACCATCGTTACCGATTGGCTCACGCAACTCTTGGCACTTGACTGGAAAAAAATACCTCAAGCAGGATTTGCAACGACCCTGATGGCACGGATGAGCAATGACAGAACCCGCGACATTGATTCCGAGTTACGCGAAAAAATTATCCAGAAATTAAAGTTCAGCAAAGCCCCACTTGCCTGGATAGAAATGATCGAAGCCTACCGAGACCTTGATGAAACAGCTGAAAAACAAATGCTTGGCGAAACCTTGCCCCCTGGGCTTCGTTTAATCGTTTAATCGTTTACCTGGGGATTCGATGGACCTTTCAATCGGCCATCAAATCTCCAGCGATCCATCAGAACAATCAAGCTCCGGCCTCATAATCGATATCCATCACGGTATAGCGGCTTTCCATCAATTCGTTCTTAATCAGAACTTCATCGTCAAACGTCTTTTTAAGCAATGCTCTTGCTAAAGGCGAATCAATACTGATGTAATTTCGACTCGGATCCAGTTCATCCGGACCGACAATACGATAGATCACCGTCTCACCTTCACCGTTTTCAAGGGTCACATAAGCCCCAAAATAAATCCGCTCATCATCACCGGGCTTTTCGCGCACAATCGTCAGTGATGGCAAACGTTTTTGAAGATAATGGATTCGGCTATCGATTCCCCGTAATTCTTTTTTCCGATAGATGTATTCGGCATTTTCGGACCGATCACCTTCTGCAGCGGCCGCACTCAGCGCCGCCGTCACAATCGCTCGTTTCGCCCACAATTCTTTAAGTTCCTGTTCTAAAGTTTGATAACCCTGCCATGTTATATAAGGCGACGACTTCGGACGTGGAGGTTTCCATCTACTCATTTTATACACACTACTCGCTAAAATTTTCCAAAAAGTTGGATAAAGATTTATCATATCCGCCCTGATTCCAATTTTTAAAGGTTTTTTATGCAAATTGCAAATGATAAGGCTGTATCGTTTCACTACACATTAACCAATTCCGTCGGTCAGATTCTGGACAGTTCCGTCGATAGCGATGCGCTGGTTTATTTGCACGGTTATGACAATATCATTCCAGGGCTCGAGTCAGCTTTAGACGGCAAGAGCATCGGCGATAAATTTAATGTGACCATCGCCCCTGAAGATGCCTATGGCGAACACCATGACGACATGATTCAAGTGGTTGATCAAGAAATGTTCCAAGGTATCGAACCTCTGGAAATTGGCATGCAGTTTCATGCCGACGTCAGTCACGGCCCAGGCATCGTTACTATTGTCGCCATCGACGGCGATAAAATTACCATCGACGGCAATCACCCACTTGCTGGCGAAACCTTGAATTTTGCCGTTGAGATTACCGACATAAGAGAAGCAACTGACGAGGAATTGGCTCACGGCCATATCCATGGCGCTGGTTGCGAACATTAAGAAAACGCAAATATTCCACTTAAAACAAATCCAGACTAAAGGCTTGCAAAATTGCTCCAAATACAAGCCTTTCAGCCGCCTCAATATATTTTAGGCGGCTGAAATTTCTTCCTACCCGATTAAACGCCTACTCCTTACCGATTCCATTTCCTTAAAACAGTAAAACAGATATTGGTCTGTTTATTGCTTCATAGTTAGAGCCCGCTCAATTAATACAACCTATTGATATTTATTGAATAAATAGCATTTTTTGGGTATAATTGTGCACGAAAAATGAGCCGTAACCCTCAAAAACTGTGCACCAATGATCCGATACTGTAGCTCAAAACAACTGACGATTGCC
>CANNKG010000035.1 GCA_947505105.1 Methylococcaceae bacterium
GCTCGCCATAATGACGTGGAAATGTGGGAAAAAGATAACATTCCTTACACTGTTCGAAAAAAACGCCAAGCTTTTTTCAACAATATTGCAAGCCAAAAATCGGGAGTAAAATAACTGGGACAGAGGGACTTATTTCGACAGCCTAGCGCGGCACTTATGGCAAACGCTTTGAAAATGGTGCCGAAATGTTACTTTCCGGGAGCGGGGGTAATCGAGAAGGCCCTAATCATCTGTATTTCCCGGAGTTCGATACTCCTGAACAAAATCACGGCATTGCCGAACATCTCGATTATGAACGCCATAACAACGTTTTCGGTAAATTTTCCTGGGGAGCGTTTAGTTTGGAAGGCGCGAATGTCGAGCGCACCAAAGGCGTTCCTACCGCGTCTTATGAACAACTTTTCAACGACAGAGCCAGTCGTACCGAAGATCGGCGCACCTTCATCACAGCAACCTATAACGAGCAATTCCAGCAAGATTGGGATGTCTATCTTCGCCTGAACTATCACCAGTACGTGTTCAAAGGCACTTATCCCATGGGCTCTCCCAAAATCATCAACAAAGATCTCGGTCGCGGCGAGTGGTGGGATAGTGAATTTCGACTGACCAATACTTCATTCTCGCAACACAAGCTAATGGTCGGTGTCGAAATACAAGACAACCTGCAACAACTCTTACAAAATTATGATGTTGATGGCGCAACCTATCTGAATATTCCTTATTCCAGTGTTCGTTATGGCGGTTATATTCAGGACGAATATCAACCTTTCGATACCTTGAGGTTAGGATTAGGTGCGCGCTATGACTATAATCCGCTCGGGGGCAGCAGCGCCAACCCGCGCGTAAGTGTGATTTGGCAAGCCCTGGAAAGTACCACCTTAAAACTGCTATACGGCACAGCATTCCGGGCACCCAATGTAAGTGAACGTTTCTATTTCGACTCAGCCAGCTATAAAGCAAACCCAGGTGTAAAACCTGAAACCATTCGAACCTTAGAGGTGATTCTTGAGCATTTTTTTTCGCCATCCACCCGGTTTTCAACATCCTACTATCACTACGACAGCAAAAAGCTCATCAATCAGCAAACTGATCCAAATGACGGGTTAATTTTTTATGGCAACATTGATTCAGCTATCGCCGATGGGCTTGAACTGGAGGGCGAACAACGCTTTGGTAATTATCTTCAAGCCCGCGCCAGTTATGTCTGGCAACAAGTAAAAGACAATGTCGGAAATATTCTGATTAATTCACCACAACATCAAGCCAAACTTAATATTTCGGCCCGACTCTGGAGCGACCAGTGGCACTTGGGTTTTGAGACTCAATACATGAGTTCTCGACTAAGCTTAACCAATCGAGTCAACGACAACGTCATCACTAATATTAATCTCAATGCCGATCTTTTCAAAAACTTCGGCATGTCATTCGGTGTCTATAACCTTTGGGATATGCACTATCACGATCCAATGAGCGAAGGTTTCGTGCAGGATAGCATTGCTCAGGATGGTAGAACCTTCCGAATTAAGCTGACGCTTAAGTTATGATGAAGTTCACGTTTAAATCAGGCTGCCAAGTGCTGCTATTGTTACTCAGCATAAGCATTCATCAGGGAATGGCTGACAATGTCGGTGAATATGAGCTAAAAGCGGCATTCATGTATAAATTCGCGCAATTCACTGAATGGTCTAACTCCGTGGTCGATCCATTCTTTATTTGCGTCGTCGGCAATGATCCTTTTGATAATACCTTACAGATGCTTGATGGCAAAAAAATAAATCATGCGAGTATCGTCACGCAACACCCCACTACTTTGGAAAATGCCAAAAATTGCCAAGTTATTTTTCTTAACCCGAGCAACTCTCAGCAACTTAAACAGTGGCAAGCGGGTTTAAAAACTTTGCCAATCCTGACCATCAGTGAAAATCCTGAAGCATGGAATTTTGACGTGATGATTGTGTTATCCACCGAGCCTAACCGAATCAGTTTTAGTATTAATCGTTCTGCCGCACGTAATGTAGGTATGGATTTTCGAGCACAATTACTTGAATTGGCAAGTATTCTTAAATAAATCTGAATACTGCTGTTCTGTCTCGGGCCGTGGTCATTTTATTGAGCACCAAAAGGAAAATCACCATGATCAACGCACAACTTAGAAAACGCTCCATCGCTGACAAAATACAGCTGATTATCTTGATCAGCCTGACAGGCGCCTTGATCATCATTTTCGGCTTCGTTGCCACCAACCAAATCAGAAACTCCCTTCACACTGCCCAAAATCAACTCGCAGGCTTGGCACGAGTCACCGCCATCAATTCACAGGCGGCCTTGGCATTTTTTGACAAAAAAAGCGCTCAACAAATTCTCGATTCACTCCGCGAAATACCCCCAATTATCGAATCATCCGCATTTACGGTTGATGGCCGGGAAATGGCGCATTTCACACGTAAGGAAAGCCTATGGTTACCGAATTGGTTTCCCTGGCGAGAAATCACGATTACCCAGGCAGTTATTGTCGAGGAAGAACATCTTGGAAATATATCCATCGTCTATGGATTAGACTCGATGTGGCGTGAACTGGCCAATAATCTTATGTTTTCAGCGCTGGCGCTCCTCAGTATCTTTGTTTGCGCATTGTTTTTGGCCCGTCGTCTGGCTTCGAGCGTAACCCGGCCCATCACTGATTTATCTGCTACAGCACTGAAAGTGTCCACATCAGGAGAATACACCCTGCGCGTGACCAAACAGGACGATGACGAAGTGGGTACTTTGGTAGACGCCTTCAATAATATGCTGGAGCAAATCCACGATCGGGATCAAGAATTATTACAGCATCAATTATCTCTTGAACAAAAAATCGAAACCCGCACCGCCGAATTACGGTTTGCCAAAGAACATGCAGAAGCCGCCAATCTCGCTAAATCGCAATTTCTTGCCAATATGAGTCATGAAATTCGCACTCCAATGAATGGCGTTCTGGGTATGGCAGAACTATTACTGAATACCCATCTGGATGACAAACAACAACATTTTGTCGAAACCATCAATCAGTCTGGCGAATCGCTATTAATGATCATTAATGACATTCTTGATTTTTCAAAGATCGAAGCCGGACGATTCGAGCTGGAGCGCCTGAATTTCAACCTCTATAAAACCGTTGAAGACATTATGATGCTATTTGCCAAAAGTGCTCATAGCAAAGCTCTGGAATTAAGTTACTGTATCGCCCCGGACGTTCCGGAGATGATCCAGGGAGATCCGACGCGTTTACGACAGGTTTTAAGTAATTTATTGGGCAATGCGGTTAAATTTACCGACGACGGCGAAGTGTTGCTGCGGGTCACCATGACACCCCATGAGCTCCGTCAAGATTTGGCAAGTGATCTAAGCGATATTTGCTTTAAGGTACGCGATACCGGCATCGGCATTTCTGAACAAGCCCAGAGCCGTTTATTCAAGGCATTCTCCCAGGCCGATGGCTCCACCACTCGCAAATACGGGGGAACGGGCTTGGGTTTAGTTATTGCCAAACAATTGGTCGAATTAATGGGAGGTGTCATTGGCCTGAACAGTCAGGTCGGTCAAGGGACTGATTTCTGGTTTACCCTACCACTTTCTACTACCAGCAGCACAGAACGGATGGATTCAGCACCTGTCTCAGCTCTTGCCGATATGAAATTGCTGATCGTCGAAGATAATAACGCGACCCGCGAAATTCTCGAAAACTACGCATTATCTTGGAATATGCGCGTAGATGCTGTTGCGAGTGCCAAGGATGCCCTAGCGCTTCTGGCCAATCAAAACGAAGCATTGCATGATCTGGCGATTATTGATATGAAAATGTCCGATATGAATGGCCTTGAACTCGGACATTGGCTGAAAACCCAACCGGCATTCGCGCGAATGCCGTTGATCATGATAACGTCTACCTTATTTAAAGGCGAAGCAATTGAGGCCCAAAAATCCGGTTTTGCCGCATATTTAATTAAACCTTTGAGAAAAGTGGACTTGTATCAATGTTTGGTAAGTACACTCTTTCCCAGTCCACTGGTACCCACAACGACCTCTGACGAACCGCTTAAGACAGAGCTCCAAAAACTTGCGGCGCATATCTTGATCGCTGAAGACAACCCCGTCAATCAAGTGGTCACGCAAGCAATGTTAGTGAGCTTTGGTTGCACCTATGCCATCGTGAATAACGGCTGCGAAGCCCTGGAAAACCTCAATCACAATACTTATGACCTAGTGCTGATGGATTGCATGATGCCGGAAATGGATGGTTACACAGCAACGGCATCCATCAGACGCTTACAGAACGAAGGCAAACTTCCTAATTTTCCCATTATTGCCCTTACAGCAAACGCCATAGAAGGTGACCGGGAAAAATGTTTGAGCGCCGGAATGGATGATTATCTGTCTAAACCATTCAAATCGGATGCACTGTTACGTGTCATACAGTCATGGATAAAAACTGATATAAGCCCCGCTTGCACCAATTCAGAGTTGGAACCAGAATTACCCGACGCTATCGAATCCGTGGTCAATCATGAAGCACTTAACACAATCAAACAATTAGCACCGAATGATCAAGATGCTTTTCTATGCAGGGTTGTTACAATGTATATGGATAATGCCGCAAACTTATTAAAGACGCTCGAACAGGCGTGGTCGGTGGGTGATCTCGAAAATATCCGGTCCACTTCTCATACGCTAAAGTCAAGCAGCCATCAAGTGGGGGCATATACCTTGGCCGAGCTTTGTCGTGAAGTCGAAAACGATGCACGTGAACAAAATTATGATCGCTCAGGTCAGGTATTAATCAACTTGAAAGAGTGCTTTTTAAAAACGCGAACCGCACTGGAAACCCATCTAGCAGCTGAACCTACTATTGGAACTCAATAATATGCAAGAAACCCACATGATCCTGGTTATTGACGACGATTCGCTGATTCGCATGCTGGTCACCCAAGCATTGCAAACGTGTGGATTGAAAACACTTGAAGCGACAAATGGCGAAGAAGGTTTGCAATTATTTAAAACTCAAGGGGCTGACGCTGTGTTAATAGATGTCTTGATGCCGGGCGGCATGGACGGATATAGCACTTGCATGGCTCTTAGAGAACTGACTCAGGATCTACAGATACCAATTCTGATGATGACTGGCCTCGAAGACATAGAATCGATCAATCGTGCCTATGAAGCCGGCGCTACCGACTTCATCACTAAGCCGATCAACTTCGCCTTACTGGGATACCGCGTTCGTTATATGCTGCGAGCCAGTCAAATCAATAAACAACTCATTGAGAGCAAACAACAATTGCATCGAATGGCTTACCTTGACGCGCTTACCGCTCTACCGAATCGACAGTTTTTCTATAACCATTTGCAGCAAATGCTTGAAATTGCTAAACGGATGAAATTTAAGCTCGGTGTGCTTTTTTTGGATCTTGATGGCTTCAAACAAATCAACGACACCTTAGGTCATCATGTAGGCGATTTAGTGCTCCAGGAAACCAGTCAACGCTTACGCAAAAGTACCCGCAATAGCGATTCCCTGGTGGATAATGACATTGTTGAGGATAATATCAAAGTCGCACGCTTGGCTGGCGATGAATTTACCGTATTATTATCGATTATACACAACGAAGAAGACGCGGCCGTCATCGCGGAACGAATTCGTAGCAATATCAGTCAACCCTTCATGATAGGTGGACATGAACTTTTCGTTATGGCGAGTATAGGTATCTCAATTTTCCCTAACGATGCAGACAACTATGAGGATTTATTAAAACATGCCGATTTGGCAATGTATTATGCAAAAAAACATGGCGGCAATCGTTACTGTTATTTCTCGGCATCAATGATCGACTTACCTCTACATCGTCTAACGGTGACAAATCATCTACGCAAAGCCATTGAGCGAGGCGAGCTTGAACTGTATTATCAGCCGCAATTTAAAATCAACCAAGATCAATTCTATAGTGTAGAAGCCCTATTACGCTGGAAAAATAATGAATTAGGGAACATTCCACCCACTGAATTTATCCCCCTCGCCGAAAAGACCGGTTTGATTATCAGTATCGGAGAATGGGTGCTTCGCGAAGCTTGCACCCAGGTAAAGGCGTGGCAGAATCAAGGAATAACCTTACTACGGGTAGCTGTCAACGTCTCGGCCATCCAGTTTATGCAAGGCGATTTTGTCAGTTTGGTCAGCCAGATTCTCAGCGAAGCCGATCTCAATCCGGCCATTTTAGAACTGGAACTCACCGAAAGCACCCTCATCAAAGATGACCTAAGTATTTTACGCATACTCCAAGCACTTAAGCAGATCGGTGTACAGTTATCGATCGATGACTTTGGTACGGGTTATTCCAGTTTAAGTCGGCTTAAAAATTACCCCATTGATCGACTGAAAATCGATCAATCTTTCATACGCTCTATCGATTCAGATAGCGACAAGGGGGCGATAGCCTCAGCGGTCATTGCCTTGGCCGAAAGTATGAACATGCAGGTCATTGCCGAAGGGGTAGAGACAGAGGAGCAACTGACCTTTTTAATAAACAAACATTGCAATGAGGTTCAGGGCGATCTACTCAGTAAACCTTTACCGTCAACCCAACTTGAAGCACTTTTCTTAAAAAACTCTAAAATGGTTTAATGCCAATGGGGCGTTAAAGTTGGTCCGTTTCGCCAGATTTTAGCAAGGTAGCCTGGATGCCATCCAGGCCAAGGTCTTTCCAGGAGCTAAACAATGTCCGCTGTAATACAAAATCCACCTTTAACGGTAGAAGAATACCTAAAAAAAGAATTAAAAAGCCTAGTTAAACATGAACTCATTAATGGGCAAGCTTATGCAATGGCAGGAACAAGCGCTAATCATGAAAGAATATGCGTAAATTTTCTTTCGGCATTCGGGGTGCCATTAAAAGATTCATCTTGCGAACCTTTTGGTTCGGATATGAAATTAAGAATTAATAATAATTTTTTTTATCCTGATGTGATGGTGGTTTGTCATTTTGATGAATCAGAACCTTACTTTACAACAACGCCAACCCTCATCGTTGAAGTGCTATCAAAAACAACTCGCAAAATGGATGAAACATTGAAGTTACTGTCTTATATCCAGATTCCGAGCTTACACGAATATGTGTTAATCGAGCAGGATATTGTCGATATTACAGTCCTAAGAAGAAGCGAAAACTGGTTTGTTAGACATTATTTTTTAGGCGATACCGTAACGTTTGAATCGATTGGCTTAACACTACCTGTAACTGAAATTTATCGTCGGGTACAAAACGAAGATATGATGGAGTTCCTAAGTAACAATACTGAACAATAACTTACAACTGCTTCAGGTCCTTTCAGGCTAGGTACTATCTTGGTGCTTTAGTGACCCTGTTCCTTCCAAATGCGTGACGCCAGAGCGTCACTGCACCCTCGCTATCCGAACTGACGGTTTATAAATAGCCCCAGTGCCATCAACACCGGGGTTGCTAACGTAAGAGCGACGTTTAAAGCCATTGCCGTTTGCAATTTTTCCATATCATCGAAATACTGAAGCGCTATATTTGCAGCGGGAATCGCTAATAATAGTGGAATAAGCCCTAGCACACTGTAAACCGGCAATACTTTTAACGCTATATCGAACACCACTAAAATAAAAGCCGCCGCTAAAAATGCACTATACACCCAGGCGGATCTTTTTCGACCGATGAGTATTGGAAGATGTAAACGACCCACCTTCTTGTCCGCCTCTCGATCCGGAAATTGGTTCAGCAATAACAAATTATTGACCAAAAAAAACACCGTCAAAGATGAACAAAAAACGCTCAGGCTGTAATAGCCGGTCAACGCAAAGTAAGCACCGTTTATCATTAACAAACCAAACGCAAAACCGGGCACTAACAAACACAATAACGGCCTATGAGTAATAGTGTTGGTATAAAAGAATATCGATGTAATACCCAGTAGACCGAGCGGTAGTAACCCCAAACCGCGTAAGTATAAAAAATAAACTCCTATTGCCATGGTTATCAGCAAACTAATCAAGGCACCTTTTTGAACGGATTTTGCCAATTCGGGTAACGTGGGCAAAGTACCGCTGCCGCCGCTGAAAGACGTCCGTTGGGTATGCAGATCTAAACCGCTGGTAAAATCTTCATATTCATTAAGCATATTGACACTGATATGTGCACTCAACGCACCGATTAAAATCATCATCGCATGCAGATAATTAATAGTAATGTTTTCCTGAACAGCATAAGCAAAGGCTAAAGATAAACAGCAGGGCGTCAGAATCAGAAATGAAGGACGAGTAGTAGCTAAGAGCTGTAAAAAGTGGCGATTTGACAAGGGTAGTCCTGTTCAGTTGTAGATGCATTATAAAACTATTGAGCCAAAAAGGGTATGTTGAGCTTCTTCCAATGTTCGTGTCCCACTCGGCCTCACTGCTTGTTCATGTTCCTACGGTCGTGCTTTGCTACGCGTTTCTTTTAGGTTAGCTCGCGGTTTGCACCCTTGCGTTTCGCTACGGTTGTCGTTGCTACTTCCGGTTATCTCCTTTCAGATAACAAGTTTTAGCCCATGCTGGGCACACTAGGGCGGATTCGGAGCAACGCGACAATCCGCCATGCCAAACAAAAGCCGCCGCCAACAGTCACACCGAATCACCAAAAAACGACAACCATCACGGAACAATTTCAGCATCATCCGACCGTTTGTGGTGGTTCGCTTTCGGAACCACCTTACAGCGTTCAGTTTAACAAATTTTATTCAGTCAACAATCAAAAACCTGGGAAAATCCGGGCAAGGTTTTATTTTGTGGCTTTGTTTATCCTCCAAGCGCACCAGTGAAGGTTTGCCTGACGACGAAACCACCTTACAGCGTTAATCACTTTCAGCAATACCAGCAACTTTCATGAGGTGCTTAAGTAAACCAATCTTGAAGTCATCATTCCCGTGGATCGGCAACGAAATTCGGGCTGAACTCCCTGGTTTCATATAAACATGGTGGCTACCGTTTACCCGAACCAATTGCCAACCTTGCTTTTCCAGAGTTTTGGCAAACTGTTTCCCAGAAATTGATTTCACACCGCAAGTTCCAAGACCCTATCGTTCTTGGAAATTTCAATGTGTTCCAAATCCACAGAAAGACATGCTTCCACAGCTTCATATATATTTGACAGCAGTTCCTCGTAAGTATCACCTTGTGTGGCACAACCTTGAATTGCAGGCACTTCCGCCCAAAAACCACCTTCTTCCGCTGGATGAATGATTACTTTTAATTTCATGTTTGGCTCCTTGTCGCTTATTTAGCACAGACACATTTTAACATTTCCTTTAACCACACCACTGTTTTTCGGGGTTGTTTAACGAAGCTGATTAACTGGTCTTGGATCATTTCCAGGTGCGAAAAGTTTCTTTGGTGCATTTTATGACACCGTAGGACACAGCTGACGCGGAACCACCCCTACAATGTATCTATTTTTACCCACCATGCAGCCATAGCCGATGTGATTTCAGGTGTTAAATTCGTTAACGGTATTTAAAGAGAGTAATGATCTTCAGCAAGAAGAGCAGCTTGAGGTTCCGTACATCAGATTTGACTATAACTCCCTATTGCCATAATGTGGAGGTTCGGCTATCGACAATCCTTTTGTCGATAACCGAAGAGAGATAATAACCAGCCTGATTGGCTATTACACCGAACTACCGGGAAAGTAGCTATACCTTATCCTCTTATATTGAACAAGCCGACAATGTTTGTGCTGCATTGACCGACATTCCCGGCGTTATCTCGCACCTGATAGGTCAAGGTATAACTAGCACCTCTTTTGGCAGTCAACTGACCTGAGGTATCGGCGCTATCCAGCGTCCAACCCTGTATCCCAGTATTGTCAGAGCCAGTCACCGAGAGTAGCTTAAAGCTATTGACGCCGGATAAAGCGTCATTGGTTGTCACGGTAGTGCTGATGTTCACGACTCTGTTCGCCACCAATCCGAGCTGGTTCGGCGTTGCCGTTACCCGGCAGGTTGGAGCCGTTTTATCGATATTGATATTGCCTACAACAGTATTACTGCTATTACCGGCTCGATCAAGCGAACTACCCATCACGGACAGATTTCTTCCTTCACTGCTTAGCGTCACCAATCCATGACATTGTTGGATTCCTGAAACAGTATCACTACAGGAGAAGCTTACTGGAACATCGGTGTTGTACCAACCGGTCGTTGATGCCAATATCGTTGCCGCACCACTAATTTGCGGCGGTGTCGTATCAATGTTAAAGCTGGCTTCAGCCGTCGCCTGATTACCGGCAAGATCTTCGGCCGTCCCCGTCGCTTTCCGGTTAAGGCCTTCCGTGAGTGTTTGCGGGCTCGGGCAGGTTTTGATGCCGGACAGGGTGTCGCTACAGGTAAAAGAAGCAAGCACCGGCGCATTGTACCAACCGGCTGCATTGGCCGGGCGATCAGGCGCACTGCTGATGCTGGGGATGGTTTTATCCAGCTTGACTTCAACGGTGGTTTGCTGTTGATTGTCGGCTATATCCACTGCGGTATAAGCTGAAGACGCCACACCTTCGGCACTGATCGTAGTATCAAGCGGGCAGGTTTTGATCCCAGACGGTGTAGGCGTAGCGATAGGCAGTACCCCCGTAAAGGCAGGCAGCGCATCTACGCAGTTAAATTTCAGCGTCACATCGCTATTGTTCCAGCCATCGGCATTCGCTGTCGGCGTCCGGCTTGCTAGACTAATTGTCGGCGCCGTTTTATCCAGTTTGAAAGAATACGTGTTGACATCTACCCGATTACCTGCAATGTCTGAAACAAATAGCGCCGGGGTCAGGACGCCTTCCTCGGTAATATTGAGAGTATTGGTTATTTGATTGACGGCTACCGCCAGTAAATTAGACGGCACAATCGGCAAATAAAACGGACTTAACATCGCCTGAGAAGGGCAGAACTTAAGCTTTGAACCGCCGGTATCAACACAATCCACGGTAAAGGTCGAGTTCTGGCGTAACCAACCCGCCGCATTCGGTGGTGCCGGTGAAATGCTGGATATAGTCGCTACCGGAGCAATCCGGTCAATTTTGATCTCACGCCGAGTTTGGGTCGTTACATTGCCGGCCCGGTCGGTAGCGACCTGATCAGCGGCGGGAGTGACGCCTTCGCTTAACATTTCGTTCGGTGGACAACTGTTCAGACCTGAGGCATTGGGATCCAAAGCATTCGGAATATGCTCTACCTCCTGACAGTTGTAGGTCACCGAGACCGGGACGTTGTACCAATTATAGAGATTGGGCTCGGCCGAATAACTAAGTTGCAGTGAGGGCGCGAAGCCGTCAATCGCGAACGAAAAATCTCGTCGAGCCGATCCGAAACTATTTTTAGCGCTGCAACTTACCGTAGTCGACGATGCAAAAGCAGCACCAGGCCCACCATAGACCACGCCATTCACGCAACCGAACAGGATATCGCCCTGAGGTACCGGTGTGCCATCGGGATTGAGCACAAGCCATTGCACGGTCGGGTTACTAGCATACATATTACTGAGATTGCCGTTCAAAACACCGCTCACCGTATAAGAAATGGTGGGTGGACGGGTATAAGGGAATGCGCTGGCTTCAGCGGTGGAGGCCACATAGCGGGCAATTTTCTTAACATCTTGAGCATCAAGATAGGCAAAATCGTCGGTCGCCGCAATGTTATCAATATTGGTTTCACCCTCTTTTACCACCACAAACTTATCATTCTTTCGCCAAACTGTCTTCAGGTTGCCGTCCCAATCCTTAATACTGATCGAGAGCGTTAACTTTTCCGGCCCAGCACTTCCCCCTGTAGGGGTTTCAGTAACTGCAAACCAACGACCACTCATGCGAACGCGTACGGCACTCACAGTAGAGATATCATAGGGTTTGAGATCAAGTGACACGATGGCGGGACTTGCGACTGCACCGGCCCCCTCCCCGGTAACGTTCGAAAAAACCGGATCGCTCGCCGCTGCCGGTGCCGGACCAAGGCTTGCTGCTTTGTTGGGCATGGTCGCAAGAATAAAATTGGGATAAATTTCTTGTATGCCCGTTGAAGTGCCGGCCATCGTTCGAATATCAGGGGTTGTGATCTGAGCTTCCGTGAGTTTTTGTTGCAGTGTTAGCGGAATTTGCTCCTGACTGAAAACACTTATCCCTTGTAGAACCGCGATAATGATCGCCATAACAACAACTAAAACTGACGATGCAATTGCAGTTAGAAAAAAGGGAGTAGCCGCTGCGACTACTTTCGTAGAAACGGCAAAGGGTGCGATTGCTAACATAAGCGTGGAAGTCAAACCAGCCGTAGAAATGATGAAAGCTGCCGCGCTACCCAGTGCAGCACCGATACCCAATGACGCAAAAGTGATCGCTACTTTGGCAGTTCTCTCGGAAATGGCCTTTGTTTCAGGGTCCAAATTGAGTTGATTATATTGATGAGCAATACCATAGGCTACAAATTCATCGGCACTCGGTGACAACGGGCCTCCGCTTAATCGATAGGTTAAGCTCGGAACACATTGGGAAATTGACATAGTATCCCAATCATAGGTAAAGCCCATAGGTGGCAACCAACCGGTACCATTGACCGTTTGTCCCGGCCCGACTCCGCAAATGTGGTCTTTCCAATCGTTATATTGAGTCAGGGCAAAGTTAGCGGCGGCAATACGATTAGTTTTGACCTTTTGGGTAAAAAAGTCGGCAATTTGTTGTTCATCAGCGGTACGAGTCTCTTTTTTTAGCATGGTTACGACTCTGGCAAACAATACAGCCCGGACATTATCGCGCGCAGCATTCATGATCAATTCGGTTGATCCGTTACCCAATTGATACAATTCAGCAACAGCGTCAATCGCCTCGGCTTCATAGCCTTGCATGATTTGATCGACGGTTAGAAATTCGGGTTCGGTTTGCCAGATATGCTGCCGATCACCCCCTTGATTCAAAAAAATCAAGGGCGAAGGCAACGGCGTACCTTTTTCACAGGTATTCGAACAGGAATAAGTATTGCTGCTGAATTGATTCCAAGTCATCGAAGACTGAAACACCGGTTGACTATTGCAGGCAACGGTATTGTTGGTGGTGTAATTAAGCGCCGAGTCAAAGCATTGTTTGCTCAACCAGTCTTCGCTGATGTTGATTGCACGGCCATCGCTGCAATAACAAGTGGTCAGCGGGGTGGTCGAAGCCGCCAAGCTTTGGCAGTTCCAGCTTCCGCCGAGTAAGATCAGCAATAGCCAGACAACGCCTCCTCTATTGAAGTATTTTAAAAATAACATAGTGATAATCCCCTTAATAGGAAGTGTCCAGCTAACATGGAGATGCCAAGCGGACTAGGTTTCTCTCAGCGCACTAGGCGCAAATAGTTAATATTGCTACGCAACACAGCAGCAACCACCCCTACTGAAAAATCAACGACCCAGACGCCGTTACCATCGCTTGCATAGGGCGTTGAGGTCCAAAACAGATCAGGCGGCGTGTTTGGGAAAATAGCCGCGTCAACCAAGGTTGCCGTCGGCGGATTTTCAATCAGCAGTGTTTCCAGTTCCTTGACATTCGGCAGGCGCCAGGCAGCGTTGCTTAAGGTGGCTTGGCTGGTCGCCCGTTGAAATGCCTGTTCATGGGTATAGAAATTTGCCGCGTTGTTGCAAGTGCTGCCGTTCCAGGTCATGCCTTCCAGGCAACGGCGCCAGATGAGACCTGTCGCAGTATCAGTTGCTTCCTGTCCATCGCCGGATAAAACAAACGGCGCGGCTTGATTCACCGATGCCCCAAGTAGCAACCCGACGGCCATAAACGCCGCAAGGTAGCCGCGACCTCCGCTAACAGCGGCGTATTTCCAGCGCTGGATGGTGTGTTGTGACTTTGTAATCATCTGCCTGCTCCAAATAAGTTAATTCTCGTTATGAAATCGCTTAGTAATGTTAAAAAACCTCTATGCATTATTGACTGGTCCGGACTAACCTCACGGCATAGCTAGTGGTCCGCAACTCGTAATAAGCCAGTCCGTCGCTCAAATCGATAAAAAACGCACTATCGGTTGCGCCGGATAAGGCTGAGGAGGTCCAGAATTCATAACCGCCATTATTTGGAAAATATTGACTATCAAGCACAGGTCCGGCATAAGCAATGCTAAAGTCAACATTATTGAGTAATTCTCGCTTGCTGGGTAAACGCCAATCCGTTGCGCCACAAAGCCGCTCTGAACCATGCAAGCCATTAATGGCATTTACATAACCAGTTGCATCGGTGGCGGTAGCATAGTTTGCCGTCGGGTTATACGCGGCACTGAAGTTGGTATATTTATGGCTCTTATCATGCAAGCCACCATCATCGGTCTTAATTTCCCAAATCAGACCAGCGACATTGTCCTGAGTACAGCCCCAATCGTTAGCACCATTTCCGAAAATAGGGTTACTCGGACAACTCCCCCGACCTGCCAATTCGCCACTGTTACAAACTTTAGTAAAGGTAAAGCCTGCATGTCCGTCCTGATCATTGTTGGCCTTAACGTCTCGACCGATCATGCCATCCTGCCCGGCATTCAAGGCGATTGCCGAAGCGCCGCTACAATTGCCCAAGGTTGAGATGCCGGCGCTGTAACATTGTTGCAGGGTAATGCCGGTATCGTTCAGTCGATAAATCGTGCCTTTTTTAATCACGACAATGTCGATAACCGCCGTGGCGGAACTCAACAGGCTATCGCTAGTTTTGAATTGGAAACTGTCGACTCCAAAATAACCTGCTGCCGGAGTGTAAGTGGCTACATTGCCGACTAAGGTCACCGCGCCATGTTGTGGTGCGTTTACGATACTAAAAGTGGCCGTACCCTCCACATCAAAGCCTGATAAGACAAAGCTTTTGGCAGTATCCTGATCGGTAGTGATTTTGGATGAATCGGCCGTCGGGGCATCGTTTTGCCCAATCACGGTCAGCGACACGGTTGCCGGTAGCGAATCGAGCTGCCCATCATTAACTTTGAAAGTAAAATTATCAGTTCCTGCAAAATTTAGATCAGGTACATAGCTTGCGATATTTGCCGCCAAGCTGACCTTGCCATGCAACGGCTGAGTGACTATCGTATAAGTCAACGGACTTTGCTCAGGATCGGTGCCGGTTAAACTTATCTGTACCTGACTGTCTTCATTGAGGCTCGCGCTGGCGTCATTGGCAGTCGGGGTTTGGTTGTTGACTTGTGGGATCACGCAGACGCCATTCTGTAATACTTCCGGTGCGGTACACGTGACTTGCGGGATCAAACAGACGCCATTCTGTAACACTTCCGGTGCAGTACACGTGACTTGCGGAATTACACAGACGCCGTTCTGTAACACTTCCGGTGCAGTACACGTGACTTGCGGGATCACACAGACGCCGTTCTGTAACACTTCCGGTGCAGTACACGTGACTTGCGGGATCACACAGACGCCGTTCTGTAACACTTCCGGTGCAGTACACGTGACTTGCGGAATTACACAGGCGCCGTTCTGTAACACTTCCGGTGCAGTACACGTGACTTGCGGAATTACACAGACGCCGTTCTGTAACACTTCCGGTGCAGTACACGTGACTTGCGGAATTACACAGACGCCGTTTTGCAGAACTTGCGGAGAGACACAAATGACTTGAGGAGTCACGCAGACGCCGTTTTGTAACACTTCGGGTGCGGTACAAGTGACCTGCGGATTGATGCAGCTACCATTCTGTAAAATTTGCGGTATCGCGCAAACCGTATTTTGCAGAGTGTCGGGAATACTTAACACATCTTGCACGATAACTTCGGTCTCAGTCGTATCGGTTAAACCCTGTGGATCGGTGACCGTCAATTTAAATCTAAGGGTAGTGGCTTGATTGACTTCGGGTGCGTTGAACAGTAATAAGCCTTGTTCATAAGTCGGCGCTGTCACTAGTGGGCCGCCGGTCTGTTCCCAAAGGTAATGTAAAGCTTCGCCTTCGGGATCTTGACTACTCCTACCATCGAGAATCACTTGATTCCACTCATTAGCAAATTTCCTAAACACTCCGACAGAAGCGATCGGGGCTCGATTGATCGGAGGCTCCGGTGGCTGAACAGCTTCTGTTACGCTAAAATTAAAAGCTTGGGAATTGTAATAAAAATTAAGATTTTCTTCCAGTTGGTAGCCAACATAAACCGATAATTGGCCTACTAAACCGGTTAATTGCCTAGCAACAGTTAAGCTTTCCAGAGCATTCAATATCCGTGGCCCGCTATAAGCCACCAAGGTATGATCGAGTTGACCATTCCATTCGCGCCATTCGCCGACAGCGTTTTTGACGAACCATTTTCCGTTATAACGCGCAACGACAAACAAGCGCCCGATTTTACCGACATGCGCTTCATCCACCAAGATATCCGCTAATACATCCAGTTGCCGATCTGCCGAGAATTTTACGGCAAAACTTTTGCCGCCATCTTCGGTCACCCCACCCCTGAAATACGCCCCGGAACGCTCGCCATCACTGGCGATTCCGGTAATTCGTGGACTCTGTGCGAGCAAACTATCCGCATAGCTAAGTTGGCTTAGCACACAAAAAATCAAAATACTTATCAAGCTGAGAATGGGGGCAATTCGCATACCGTTATATCCTTAATGATCTGAAATAAACTTATATATGATTAAGCAAAATTAATACCAAAATATAATTAACTTATAGTCATTTGAATAAATTTGATTCTATAAGGTATTTTCAAAATAAGCTTAGACCAAATTCGTATTATTGTCATGACAGTAACTGACAAATGTCATGACAATAAAGCCTGATAGCACATATCACGCCCAAAGCGCATAAAAAATTCAGATAAATTATGATGCGACCTGATTAAACCGGCTTGAGCGAATCACAAGTAGTCATAATCGGAGTTTTTGGATAATAGCTTAAAAAGCTGTATTTTGCGTGAATATCAATTTTAATATTGACGTTATGATGGGGCGTTGTCTTAACCAACCTGATGCTCAGCAATAATGACACACTAATAATTGAGCGCGTCCACGTTATTTCACTGAACTACAGGCAAAAAAATACCCTGGCAAGCCAGGGTATTTTTGACCCAACAACTACAGTGTAAATTATACGTTGTTAGTTGCGAACGGGTGTTTAGCAGTTGCTTTTTGAGCTACAACTTCAGCAGCAGTTGGTAAACCTGCAACAGCGCGTTTGATAGATGCTTTAGTTGCATCATAGTTGTTTTTCTCAATTGCCGCATCATCTTCTGCTAACCAGTGAATGAATACACCGACTGAGATAAATAAATCATCAGCTTCAGCTGCTGGAATAGTACCATCTTCAACGCAATCAGCAACAGCCATGGCTACACCACGTTGAGCTGGTCCAAACATTTGAACAGCTTGTTTAGCACCTTTGATAGTTACTTTGTTGAACATAACAGTTGATGGTTTAACCATCAGGTTAGGTGCAACAACTGCTAACAAGCTAGAAAAACCATCTTTGTTGTTAGTTAAGCAATTTGCAAATGCTGATTCAGCTGCAGAACCACGTGGGCCAATCAATAAGTCGATATGTGCAACTTCGTTGCCTTCGCCGTTTAAAGATTCACCAACACGTAAGTTATTAATTTTAGCCATGCTTTTATCCCCTTTGGATATTTTAAATGTTAAATTAGTTGTAAATCGCTTGAAGTGCTTTATGTTTTTAAGTCACTACCTGTAAACGTAATAAACACATCAAACAGCTTCAAGGTAATCTATTAATAAAACTGCTAATATAGTTGCCACTGTCAGATCAGCCGTCGTACCTGGATTTATTCCTTTAAGTTTAAACTCCTGATCAAGCTCATAAAACTGCGTAGCTAGAAGTTCAGGCTTAGAAGAATCTGAGAGTGCTGCATCCAATGTACTGATTTTGCTTGCAACCAACTCAGAATAACGATCACCATATTTTCGTTCGATGTGGCTATCTGCAAAATGACTTAACAGCCCAGTATAAACTGCCACGGCTGCCCAATCCATTTTGCCCCACCGACTGAGTCCCAAATTATACCTCAAAACTCCAAATTCAAAAACATCTTTAAAATTTGTGACATATTGAAATGCAATTCTATCGCGTTGGCTTGCCATTTCCATTGCAGCGCCCAATGACAACGAGGGTTTGGTCTTGACATCCTGTTCTTCAACTTCACCTAATCCGCCAGGTGAGGCCAAGGAAATCGCCCGAAATACCCATTCTGCATCTTCAATAGAGGTATTCCTCAAAACGTCGGCTAATTCACCTCTAAACGAACTGGACTTAAGCGTTCGATAAGCCGCTTCGATCATTGGCGCGCAAAGCAAAAGGATGCCCAGATTGGTATTGCACCCTACCGCGTCGCGAGTCGCCCGTACCGCATGAAATATCCGCTCTCCCAGGGTTAATTCGGGATCACACAGAAAGGGGGCGCTGACCTTGGCGCTAATTCTAAAATCATCTACCACCATGCCGTGACCATCGGCGTAAATACTGACATTGCCTGGTTTAAACGCCTGCAATTCGAGTTCACATGCCTGAAGATAAAATTCATTTGCTTTGGCAACTGTCAGTCTCATAGCGCGACATCAGCCACTTCGTTATTAGTCAGCGGCAGACGTTCCAGCAAGTTATCCACCAATAATTGAGCAATATTCAGTTCGCAAACACTTTGCAAACCTTTCCAGGCCGGAATACTGTTAACCTCAATAACCAAGTAATCGCCATTTTTATCCTGAATGACATCAACACCGGCATAATCCATACCGATTGCCTGAACCGCCGCCAGCGCCAATTCTTCAAGCTTAGGATCAGGAACCACCGCTTCGCAAGTAGCTCCCTGCGCAACATTATTCAACCAGGAGCGACCGCGTCTTTTCATGGCTGCAACCACCCACCCCTTAATCACAAACACCCGGATATCAGAAAAGCCATCCCCTGAACAGTGGACAAAGCGCTGTAAGTAATAGATTCCCCGACTACTGGTCAACCACAGTAAATCCGCCATTTTTTCAATCCGCCGAATTCCCTCCCCCTGCGAACCAAAAACCGGCTTGGTCATCATCAAATGGCCCAGACTGAGCTGCTGTTCAAGAATCTCTAAAGCGACCTCTCGATCTCTCACTTGCCAGGTTTCAGGTGTCGGTATGCCGGACCGCTGGAGCAAAAAACTGGTCATGCCTTTATCAACACTTCGCTCAATCGCTTGTGCATCGTTATAGACCGGCACACCCAACATCTTCAAAGCATGCAAGATATCCAAATAAAAGATGACTTCTTCTAGCGATCCTCCCGGAACCCCGCGTACAAACACCGCCTCTGGCAAACACCCATCAAATCCGGGAATAAGGACTGGAATAAAGCCGCTCGCCAAAACTAATTGACATTGAGTTAATGAAACATAGCTCGCCTGATAACCACGCCTCAGAAAAGCCTGCTGCAACTGCCTGCCATGCCAACCTGGATCATCGGTAAAAATAGCGATTTTTTTCAATTTGAATTGCCTAAAAGATGAGCTTTACAATTTACAAATCTTGCAATGCTGGCAAGTGTTACACGCCAAAGGATTGATCCAATAAAGTGTTGTCCAATTTACCGGCACGGAAGCTTTTACCCGAATCGACCGCTGTGACAATCACACTGGCCGGACTAAACAGCATAGCGTCTACTTTGAAGAAATCGTAATTGTAGGCTTTAAAAATTTCGGCAAACGGTTTGCCGTAGTCTTTGGAAGTTGAACTGGGTAATTCATTGGCTAATTGCTCGGCCGCATCGGCTTCGCCTTTTACAAAAATATGCACTTGTCCGGCAAATAAAATCGCGTCATTGGTGCGCCCCATGGCTTTTACAAAGTTTGGATGTGGAGGACATAACGGCGCACTACCGGAGCCGTCCAATATATTTTCAAGTGGGAAATGTAGAGCATGGGCTTTATGCATCGCTACTTCCAGCACACGCGCCACTACTTGCACGCCACCTGCCAAACTACTGGTCGGCGTGACAATAATAGTCAAATCGGCAGGCGCAATTTGGCAGGCTTTAGCCACTTTTTCGATAATTTCGACAGGCGGCACTGCATCATTTTCAATCACCAACACCGCTGCGTCACTTTGATCTCGATACTCCAACTCTTTGTATAGTTCTTCAACGGGTTCCAGCTGCTCGGCTTTGATTTTGGTCGCCATCGCTCGGGCTGGTCCCGATCCTAGCGCATAATACTTTTCATGCGACAGGCTCCAGCCCGCATATTGACTACCTAAACAAGCCAAAACCGGATTACTGGTATGCACATTGACGGTTAACGGCCAATGCGTGGTATATGGACTCTGGGTAATTGATACTGTGCCCATTCCACCCAAGCAGATTTCAGCAATAATTCGTCCAGCCTCCAAACCACCTGGCGCATTAATCCCTGCATCAATAATGGTACAGCCATTGGCTAAACGCTCAACACCGACGCGATAACGATCGGCGTGAACAATCAATTGTTGAACTAAAGGTTGAGCTAATTTGTTAACGCTTGCTGAGTATTGCATAAGTGTAAATAACCATTATTTAGTGTTTGTAAAATAGTATGCTGTATTTTTTCTGATTTTGAGTTGAGCTGCCCAATACGACTATCGCAGACAATGATACTGCAAATAGGCTGTCCCCTGCCAATCAGGGTGCCTGATTTTGGCAAATCTCGACATTCGGAAGGCCAAATAAAACCCGGCGGAATTGTCAGATCAGACTCCGCATAAATAACCCGATAAAGTTGATAATGCCCTGCTGAATGAAACGGTGTCAAATCCCCCTGACAAGCATGAATATGCTGAAGCAAGAGCTTACCATCATACAACTGCATGCTTGCGGAAGGGCGCGGATTGAGCTCAAGAATGGTAAGTTGTTGCTCGGTAAGCATAAAATCCAAAGAATTTAAGCCTTTCAAACCCAATGTCGGCACTAATTTTTGTAACCAGCCGATCACTGCTTGTTGCTGAGCTTGATCAAGCGAGTCGCAATGAGCGATAGCACTGAACCAAAACCCCTGTACCGGCCCCAAATTCGTCGTCCATTGTCGATGAAATCCGATCACCGTAAACGCCGTGCCATTTGCCACAAACAAGACCGAATACGAAACTCCAGAGAGATAACTTTGCCAATAGCCTTCGCAATCAAGCAGAAAAGCGGGATCATAATTTCGAATCCCCACACCTCCCTGACTGCGCATGGGTTTAAATAACCAACGTGAACAATTGTCAGGCTCAATAAAACGTACCTCTGGATAAGGTAAGCCCAATTGTGTGAGCTGATCAAAAAACCAGCGTTTATCGTGCAAGTTGGCAAAAACAGCCGGATCATTGCCTAACAGGGTAAGTTGCTGAGCTAAAAATACCAAGGTTTCAGGATAGCTTTCCAGTCCACTCCCATAAATCACCGTTGTTAATGGGTAGCGTTCAGTTAACTGCCGGACTTTCACACTCACTTCATCAGAACTCAACGAAGCGACTTTTAACACCGCGTCGGCAAACAGTTCAGTGTCGGTATCCGCACACAAATCAATCACCAGCGGATTAAATCCCGATTGACGAGCCGCTTCGGCCAGCATTCTGCCTGAACTTGCGATAATCAACAACGGTTCGGAAGAACTCTTAACCAAATGTAGAACCGTTCCAGCCCCAAAATTCGGGTGCGCAGTCACTGAATTCAATATAAATCCGGTCAGACGCAAGTTGTAGCGTTGTTTTCAATAATTCAGAGACAGTGGCTGAAATCGCCTTAGCCTGAGTAGACGTTAAACCGATACTTTTACATTCCAAATAAGCTAACGGTTGATTACTTCCACCAAACAGCATTGCTCGATTTTCCTGCAATTCAATCATCACATAACGCTCAGGCTTTCCGGTCGCTTTCGCAATGCACGTCGATAACTGCGGTAATAACTGGGTCGTTTGCTCAGTAGTCATCGAGATATTGGTATGCAATTTAAGATAAGGCATTGATCCCCCTCACACAATGAAGTAAATTTCTATCATTAAAAAATGGCTTAAGCACCCCATGAATGACAAATTCGATAGCTAACCCCTACTTGAGTGCTGAAGGATTCCACCAAATGAAATTTATCTGCACACCAGACAATCGGCTCAAAATCTATCGCAACGGCTTGCTTGGCTTTTCTGGCCAAGGTAACATGAGCATGATAAGGTCGAGCATCTACAGGAATATTCAACTGAACCGCCAACTCATTCAAGCTTTTCACGACCGCTAATAATGATGACGATAGCTCAGAGATGTTACTGGTCAAACACACTATTCCAGGCTTTTTCCAAAAACTCAATTGGTCAAAAACTATTTTGATGGGCGCCATCTGGATGTTTTTGGCTGCGGCAATTAATGCTTGCTCTTGGCGCGAGTCGACGCTGCCTAAAAATACCAGGGTGATGTGGAAATTATCGATTACGACAGGTTGACAGATGCCCAATGGAAGGCTTTTCTGCAATGCCGCACATCGCAAACGAACGTCATGACTCGGCCAAAGAGCAAAAAATAAACGTTTCAAGGCAATAAATGGGTTTAATAACCAACAGAATTGATAAAGTTATTCGACACTGACTGCCAGCGACAGTCGAACTATCTTATGCGGTCTACTCTTTTATTTTTGATTCTTCAAATTTAGCGTTAGCAGCATCAAATAAGCGCTTAGCCTCATCATAAGAAGCTTTTTTATCTACTTGGGACTGACTGGTCGATATTGAGCTTGACGGTTTTTGCTTCATAGTAGCCTGGGCATTATCAGAAACCGGGGTTTGTGCTTTATGTTCCTGTTTGATTACTGCAGAATTATTAGGCGACTTGTCATCCGCTAACAGATCGTTTTCCAAATCCTCCATTTCTTTACTCGTATCGATCTTTCCATCTGATGCTTCGTAACGACGCCATTGCAAAAACGCCTCACGAGTAAAGACATAAGGATCCATTGCGGCTTCATTGATGAATTTCAAGGAGCCTTCGGCCTTTGCCCGGGTATTAAGTAGATTGATACCTGCCAGAGGAAGAGAAATTCCCATGTAGTTTGCTGGATTGGTCGCCGAATCAACGACATAGCCGGGGATTTCACGAAATGTCGCGGGTCCTACAAACGGCAACACCAAATAAGAACCTTGAGGTACTCCCCACACGGCAAGCGTTTGTCCAAAATCCTCATTATGCCGCTCAAGACCTGCATCACTTGCGACATCAATCAACCCCATAAAACCAAGCGTGGTATTCAAGGCCAAGCGACCAAAATCTTGCGCCCCCTGCTCAAATTTTGCTTGTAACACATCATTTACAATAACGTTAATATCCTGCAAATTATTAAAGAAGTTACTCACTCCCGTCTGCATAAAAGTAGGCGTTATATAGGTATAAGCATCAGCCATAGGTTTAGCAACATAGCTATCAACACCAGTATTAAATCGGTATACAGGTCGATTTATTTCTTCGTAAGGGTCAACTTCGTTGACTTTTACAGAAGATTCAGTCGTAGCACAACCACTCAACAAAGCACTTGCACAGATGATGACAGCAAGTAAACTGACTTTATACTGATTTTCGACCTTCATAACGAGTTCTACCTATAACTTTGAATAATTCGCTATTTTCTCATTAATTTGCGCAATTAAAGCATCAAATCCTTCGCGCTTTAAAATACTGGTATATTCCGATCTTTTTAATGCTAAATCACTGACACCATTCGCAATAATGTTAATAATTGACCAGCCATTCGGTTTTTCTTTAAGCATATAATCGAAACGCACATCCTTATCATCGGGTACCAGTAATGTTGTATGCACGACGACACCACCACGAGACGTTTCTTCTTCATTCTCAAAACGAAATGATTCGCCAGAATAATCTTTAAAATTGTGGGCGTAAGAAGCAACACTCAGCTTGGTAAAAACATCAACCAATACCGCCTGCTGGCTTTCGGCCAAGGTTTCCCATTCTTTGCCGACAACAATCCGCGCGATCTTAGTCAGATCATGACTACGCATAATAGCGGGATACAGTTTATCATATCGACCTTGGTAACCAAGCGCCTGCCCCTGTTTCATCACATCAATTAAAATCGCCTGAAATTCCTCAACGACCTGCCGAGGTGTTTGCTGAACGCTACTTGTAGCATTTGTTTCCGCTGCAAGTTCCTGACTTAAGCCGCCCAACAACAAAAAAATAGTAACCAAGCCATACAAACTTTTATTTAGCAACGAAAACATTAAAAACCTCTTTTTTTCCTTAGGAAAATAAATACATCAAATCTCTAAATTTTTTGATAACTTCGACCTTTCCAACGCGAGCGCTCACCTCGCCAATAGCGTATTGCCGAGGTCCAAGTCATCAATTGATACAAAATTGCAACGAGCGGCATGCTTAATGCCCATAGCCAACTCAGCGTATAAAATCGTAACGTAGGCAAATAAGATCCAACCATTAACATAAATGCTCCTACACACAACCAAAATTGTCCCCCTTCAAACCCTAAAACTCCGATCACCGGTACACAATACATGAGCAACATGATGGCACTACACAGCAACAGCAAGGGAGTTGAATAGAATAACTGCGTAAAAGCCGTCCTTGCCACCATGTCCCATATTTCAGCTAAATTCGAATAGGGACGCTGACTGATGACACCGTGGGTCAAGCCAATCCAGGTTTTATAACCAGCAGTTTTAACCGCTTTAGCAAGTGCACAATCATCAATCAAGGCATTTTGAATCGCCGCCATTCCGCCGATCTCACGCAAAACCGCAGTTTCAACCAGGATGCAGCCACCTGCGGCGGCAGCAATCTTTGTTCCGGGCTTATTAGCCAAAGCAAACGGATAAATCATTTTAAAAAAATGAATGAATGCCGGCATTAGTAATTTTTCCCAATAGGTTTCAAAGCGCAACACTGCCATCAATGAAACTAACTGGAGATTGTCCGACAGTCGCTTAACCTTCAAACTGTTAATAATGTCTGGAACCAATTCGATGTCGGCATCCAACAAAAGAGTTAGCGGGGTCTCGACTGCTCGCAACCCCTGCTCCTGAGCCCACAACTTACCACTCCATCCTGGGGGCAACGGCGCGGACTGAATCAATTGCAGATTCGGCACCGCCGACTGCCGAACGATATCGGACGTACCATCGCTTGAATCATCATCTACCAGAATAATACGCAAGCCTTGTCCTTGATGCTCAAGGCCTGCGAGAGTCTTGCCAATCAATTCAGCTTCATTTCTTGCCGGAATTAAAACGGTAATATCCGATAAATCGACGCCATCGAACGAATCCTGCGCCGCTTCTAACACCTCGCGGACACGCCAAGCTTGCCAAGGCAGTAATAAATTGATGATCCAGATAACTAAGGCCGATGTCGATGCATACCATGCAAAATCGGTCATAATTATCTGACAGCTTCCACGTTGATAGGAATACCACGCAAGGTGGAGGATTTTTCAACTTCGTACGCGGGTAAAGGTTCCGGAACCATCTCACCGGAAGTTTTAGGCCCATTTAAAGAAACCAATAAGCCTTTCAGCGGGTGCTGCAACATGTCAGTCACTGCAGTTGCCTCATAGCCGCAATGCGCCATACAACTCGCACATTTAGGGTTGTTACTGCTACCGTATTTGGTCCAAGGAGTATCGTCCATTAATTCCTGGAAAGTATCCGCAAAACCCTCATCGGATAACAAGTAACATGGTTTCTGCCATCCAAAGACATTACGGGTAGGATTTCCCCACGGCGTACATTCATAGCTTTGGTTACCGGCCAGAAAATCCAGGTAAAGCGAAGAGTGATTTAAACGCCAATTACGTTTATTTTGCTTGCCTAATGCAAAAATGCCACGGAACAGCTCTTTAACATCGCGTCCTTTGATAAAAACGTCTTGCTGAGGCGCGCGCTCATAACTAAAACCCGGCGCAATTGTGATACCTTCGACACCTAGCTCCATCGCATAATCGAGAAACTCAGCGACTTCTTCGGGCGTTTCTCCCTGGAATAAGGTGCAATTGATATTGACCCGAAAACCTTTGCCAATCGCAAGTTTAATGGCCTCAACCGCCCGATCAAAAACGCCTTCCTGACAAACCGATGTATCATGACGCTCTTTCATGCCGTCCAGATGAATCGAAAAGGTTAAATAGGGAGAAGGCTGGTAGTCATCAATGCGCTTTTTCAATAACAAAGCATTAGTACACAGATATACGAATTTTTTTCTGGCAATGATACCCGCGACAATCTCAGGCATCTCTTTGTGGATCAATGGTTCCCCACCAGGAATCGAAACCATGGGCGCACCACACTCATCGACAGCCGCCAAGCATTCTTCAACCGATAACCGTTTATCTAAGATATCATCCGGATAATCAATTTTGCCGCATCCAGCACATTCCAAATTACAACGAAACAAAGGCTCCAGCATTAATACCAATGGGTATTTTTTAACGCCTTTGAGCTTTTGTTTCAATAAATAACTACCTACTGCTAATTGTTGACGTAAAGGAACACCCACAATCCTATCTCCAAAATAAATTCAAAAAAACCAGCTACTTGCATTTCATACTACAGAAAAACAATGAATTTGCGCTCAATGTCGCAAAATAACAACAGCCGACACACGACTTAACGACGAACTTTCAATCATGAACTTTGTCGATAATAGGCCAAGGCGACTTTGCAATACAATAGTTTAGCTAACCTGACTAGGATACTATTTTTTTGATCCAGACTCCAGTCTTTAGAAAGTTCTGAGTATAAAAAATCACTTTGACGCAACAACATTGGTTCGAATTGGTATTTTAACAACAAGCTATTTTGCCAGACTGCAAATTAAATCAATCTGTTGTGACGCCACGACTAACAAATCAAGTCAACTCTCTGTTTTATATGTAGCGACCAAGAACCACTTCATCAACAAACCACAAGTTCTCAATTATGCAACATTCTTTTGCAAACCCCCAACAAACAGTCTATTATTAACAAAAAAATTGACTAGTGACTTTTACGGAGCAATTAACACTATCATGAACCAATCCCACGCCACCCTGGACAATCCTGATTCACTCAATGCACTTAGCGCTGATGAATTGCAGGCAGTATTGCTCGAAGGGGTTTCACGCACATTTGCACTGACTATTCCACAACTACCTAACGAACTCTATTCAGTAGTTGCCAATGCCTATCTATTGTGCAGGATTGTGGATACCATTGAAGATGAGGTTGCGTTAACCGCAAACCAAAAACACTATTTCTGTGGCGCATTCATCGATATTGTAAAAACCAATCAACGAACTGCTGAATTTGCGGCCGAACTCGCCCCACTCCTTTCCGCGCAGACAATTCCCGCGGAACACGTACTGATTAAATTCATTCCACAAGTGATCGATATTACCCATTCATTTGAGGGTGAACAACAAGCAGCATTACTGTCGTGCGTTGAGACAATGGCGAAAGGCATGCCGACTTTTCAAGCGCAAAACCTTAACGCCGGCCTTTCAACGCTTAAGGATATGGATGATTATTGTTACTACGTGGCGGGCTGCGTCGGCGAAATGCTTGCGAAATTATTTTGTCATTACTCCCCGGAGATTTCAGCCCACCGAGAACAACTGCTCAAATTATCGGTCTCTTTTGGTCAGGGTTTGCAAATGACCAATATTCTTAAAGACATTTGGGATGATGCCCAACGAGGCGTTTGCTGGCTGCCGCAGGATATTTTCACTGAAACAGGCTTTGATTTAAGCACCTTGACACCGGACACCAATGACGCCAATTTTAGATTGGGTTTAGAGCATTTAATCAGCATCGCGCATCAACATTTGCGCAATGCACTCACTTACACGCTCCTGCTACCGTGCCATGAAACCGGTATTCGCAAATTTTGCCTATGGGCCCTTGGTATGGCAGTGCTGACCTTGCAAAAAATAAAACATAACTTGGATTTTAACTATTCCAAACAAGTAAAAATTACGCGTAATAGTGTCAAAGCAACGATTGTGCTGACTCAACTCTCAGTACGCAGCAACTTTCTACTAACCCAATTATTTAATTTCGCCAGCCGCGGTCTCAACAGCCCCGATTGGCATTACGTTTATCATTCTTCTGTAACAAATACAAAATCATAGGGCATACCATGTTTACCGAAGCTAATTCTCGAATCCATAGTAACGATATCCAAAGTTCTGCTACTGCGATAAGCTCATACACCTACAACCTGAATGCGGCCATCAACAGTGCGCAAGCCAAATTGTTAAGCCTGCAGCATGAAGATGGCTACTGGGTGTTTGAATTGGAAGCCGACTGCACCATTCCGGCCGAATATATCATGATGATGCATTACCTGGATGACATCAACGAGCCACTGCAAGCCAAAATAGCCAACTATTTACGTTCAAGACAATCCGCCGATGGCAGCTACCCGCTCTTTATGGGGGGACCGGGCGACATCAGTTGCAGCGTAAAAGTCTACTATGCTTTAAAAATGGCCGGGGATGATATCAATGCTCCCCACATGGTCATTCTGCGCGATTACATTCTAAGTCAGGGCGGCGCCGCAAAAGCGAACGTTTTCACGCGCATAGCACTCGCAATCTTTGAACAACTTCCTTGGCGTGGCGTTCCGTACATCCCGGTGGAAATCATGTTACTGCCGAAATGGTTTCCATTTCATTTGGACAAGGTTTCGTATTGGTCAAGAACTGTCATGGTCCCGCTGTTTATTCTATGCACTCTGCAAGCCAAGGCTAAAAATCCGCATCAGGTCGATATTCTGGAATTATTCGTTATTCATCCGGATAAAGAACAGCATTATTTTCCGGAACGAACCCTGTTAAACAAATTTTTCCTGTTTCTTGACCAATTAGGCCGACATACTCGACCATTAATTCCCAAACGCACCCATGAGCGCGCCATTGCGAAAGCAAAAGATTGGTTTATTGAACGCCTCAATGGCGAAGACGGCCTCGGCGGGATTTTTCCAGCAATGGTCAATGCTTATGAAGCCATGTTATTACTGGGTATGCCCGCCGACCATCCTCATGTCGTAATTGCGCGTAAAGCGATTGATAAACTTTTGGTGATCAACGAGCATGATGCTTATTGCCAGCCTTGCTTATCTCCGGTATGGGACACAGGACTTGCTACATTAGCGCTTCAAGAAAGCGATAAGCAAGGAAACGCCAAAGCCTTAGCGCGCGCCTATGACTGGTTGAAAAGCAAGCAATTAAGCGACGAACCGGGCGACTGGCAAGTTTCTAAACCTAATTTAGCGGGTGGCGGCTGGGCATTTCAATTTGAAAACCCCTACTATCCGGATGTCGATGACACTGCGGTAGTCGCATTTGCCATGGCTGACTCGAACCTGCCAAATCTTGATGAGTCGATTCATCGCGCCACACGCTGGATTGTTGGCATGCAGTCAGTCAATGGCGGCTACGGTGCATTTGACGTTGACAACACCTACTACTACTTAAATGAAATTCCGTTTGCAGATCACGGTGCTTTACTGGATCCTCCAACCGTTGACGTCAGCGCCCGGTGCGCGATGTTGATGGCAAAAGTCGCCCAAAATCATGACGAATATTTACCAGCTTTAGAACGCACCATCAATTACATTCGCGGCGACCAAGAAGCAGATGGTTCATGGTTCGGTCGCTGGGGTACCAACTATATTTACGGCACCTGGTCGGTATTAATGGGACTCGAACAAACCCATTTGCCCAAATCTGATCCAATGTACAGAAAAGCGGTCAACTGGCTTAAAAGTATTCAACGTGAAGATGGTGGCTGGGGTGAAGACAATCTCAGCTATCACGACCAAAGCTTCAGCGGTCGTTACCGTTTTAGCACGGCTTTTCAAACCGCATGGGCCGTATTGGGACTTATGGCCGCAGGAGAGGCCGATAGCCCTGAAGTCAAAGCAGGCATTGATTTTATTTTACGCGCACAACAAGCAGACGGCGTTTGGAATGATAAATGCTTCACTGCCCCCGGTTTTCCGAGAGTGTTTTATCTGAAATATCATGGCTATGACAAATTTTTCCCCTTATGGGCCTTAGCCAGATACCGTAACGAGCGCAATCTTCAGTGCTAACTGGAATAGTTGTCGCCTTACCAGAAGAAACCAGCACCCTAACCGCCAATAAAATGACCAAAGGGGACTGGTTTTTCATCAGCGATACGATACTGCTGATCTGCGCTGGCGCGGGCCCCGAGAATGCATCCTTGGCCACTGAAAAATTAATCAGTCAAGGCGCCAAGTGCCTGATCAGTTGGGGCTGCGCTGCAGCGTTAAATAACACGCTCAGACCGGGTGATATAATCATCACCAATACCCTGATAGACACCGAATTTACTCGTTTTGAAGTCAAAACGAGTTGGGCAGAAAAAACCTTGAGCGCACTTCAAGATGCACTTGTCGTTCATAACGGCTTACTGGCGGAGAGCAAAGCCATTGTGTCGTCCAGCGTCCATAAACAACAGTTGCATGCAAATACCGGGGCAGACATTTTAGATATGGAAAGCGTTGCTGTCGCTAAAGTCGCCCAACAGCATAACTTGCCTTTCCTTGCGATCCGCGCAGTAGCGGATCCTGCCACCATGACGCTGCCAACAGCAGTAAGTTCGTCATTGGATGCCAATGGACAAGTTCGAATCACCAAAATACTGTTATTTTTGCTCCTGCATCCAACAGAATTGCCTGAGCTCTTGAAATTAGGCTGGTACTTTAGTATCGCAAAAAAAAATCTTAAACAAGTGGCGAATCACTTAACTACCATTGCAAATATTGAATAGCAACACTTAAAACAAAACACTCAATATTCTCTTTGCCAAGGTTCCTCTTTTAATTTCCTGGAACCTCGGAGTTAAAATTAAAACATCGACACACAATAAAAATAAACTACCCCTGAACCCTACGTCCTAATTTGGGTCAGAGCACAGAAAAACTAAACAAGAGGCGCCTTGACAAACCGAGTCAACGACCATCCTCTGAATTATATTTAAATAACACGCTGAATATGCATATTGACATAACTCAGCACATAAAAACGAATTCCATTTTGAGGTCTACATGACATTCAGCATTGCCGAACTCTTTGCCCAACATAGCACGGATAAATTTGATTTACACGAGCAATATCTCAATAATCAAATGGTCAGAGTGCTTAAAACCATTGGCTATGACCGCCATTATAAACGTGCAGTTGGGCAGTATCTTTACGACCAAGAAGGAACCGAATATCTCGATTTACTCAGCGGATTTGGCGTATTCGCAATCGGTCGCAATCATCCAACCGTCATAAGCGCCCTTAAAGAAACCTTAACACTTGAATTACCTAACTTAGTACAACTGGACGTCTCAATATTGAGCGGCTTGCTTGCCAAAGAAATTCTGAAAACCACGCCAGACAATCTGGACAAAATGTTTTTCTGCAATTCTGGCACCGAATCGGTCGAAGCTGCGATCAAATTTGCGCGTTATGTCACCAAGCGAGAAAAAATTATTTTTTGCGAACACGGCTATCATGGCCTAACGATGGGTTCGCTATCGTTAAATGGTGAAGAAATCTTCCGTGAAGGCTTTGGCCCACTCCTACCCGGTTGCAGCGCAGTTCCTTTTAATGACCTTGTCGCACTAGAACAAGCATTAAGCAGCCGCGATGTCGCCGCCTTTATTGTTGAACCTGTGCAAGGTAAAGGCGTCAACCTTCCTGATGATAACTACCTTCCGGAAGTTGAGAGGCTGTGTAAAAAATACGGCGCATTATTTGTTGCAGATGAAGTTCAAACTGGCATTGGCCGAACCGGCGCATTCTGGGCGGTCGATCACTGGCAGGTGAAACCTGACATGATTTGCATGGCCAAAGCCTTATCCGGTGGTTTTGTACCGGTTGGTGGAGTCGCGATGACTACGAAAATCATGGATACTGTTTTCAATCGCATGGACAGAGCCGTCGTACACGGTTCGACTTTTTCCAAAAATAATATGGCCATGGCTGCTGGTCTTGCAACGCTCCGCGTCATGGAAGATGAAAATCTGGTCGCCAATAGCGCCAAAGTCGGAACCGACATTATCAATAGTTTGAATGATCTCAGTCAAAAATACGAGTTTTTAAAAGAAGCGCGAGGCAAAGGCATGATGATTGCCATTGAATTCCAGGCGCCCAAGAGCTTAACACTTAAAGCGGCCTGGACGATGCTGGAAGCCGCGAATAAAGGCTTGTTCTGCCAAATGATTACCATCCCGTTATTTAAACAACATCATATTTTGACCCAAGTGGCAGGACATGGCATGAATGTTGTTAAATTGTTACCGCCACTGACAATTACCCAAAAAGATCGTGATAAAATTGTCGATTCTTTTGAATCGGCAATCGCCGCCACTCATGAAATCCCGGGGTCGATTTGGGATTTAGGAAAAAATCTCGCTGGTCATGCATTAAAAAGCAAAAAAGGCTAGGAATTTAAATCAAGGAATAGCACTCATCACCTTGAGCTTGGCTTGGATCATTGCAACTAGGAACCTCGTAATCTATCACTATGAATACATTAAGCAACTACCCATTATTAAAAGACATCAACACTCCTGCCGATGTTCGCAAGCTTTCCAAAGAACAGCTCAAAACCTTGGCGACCGAACTGCGTGATTTTTTGACCCACACCGTCAGCATTTCAGGAGGGCATTTTTCAGCAGGTCTTGGGACAGTTGAACTAACGGTAGCCCTCCATTATGTATTTGATACCCCTTCTGATCAATTAGTCTGGGATGTCGGTCATCAAGCTTACCCCCACAAAATATTGACCGGTCGAAAAGAACGCATGACGACGATTCGAAGCCGGAATGGCGTTTCGGCATTTCCGAGTCGCAATGAAAGTGAGTATGACGCTTTTGGGGTCGGCCATTCAAGCACCTCAATCAGTGCCGCTTTAGGTATGGCGATCGCATCAAGCCTGAAAAATGAAAACAAACAAATGGTGGCAATTATCGGTGATGGCAGCATTACCGGCGGTATGGCATTTGAAGCAATGAATCATGCCGGCTCAATTGATGCGAATCTCCTCGTTATCTTAAACGATAATGACATGTCCATTTCGCCCAACGTTGGCGCAATGAACAACTACCTCACCAAAGTACTTTCGAGCAAACTATACTCCTCAGTCCGAGAAGAAAGTAAAAAAGTCTTAAGCAGAATGCCGAGCGTCTGGGAATTAGCGCGTCGCACTGAAGAACACATGAAAGGCATGATAGTGCCCGGAACCTTGTTTGAAGAACTGGGTTTTAATTATATCGGCCCGATCGATGGTCATGATCTGGATATGCTGGTCTCAACCCTTGAAAATCTAAAAGCCATCAATGGCCCGCGTTTTCTGCACATTGTGACCAAGAAGGGCAAAGGTTACGCACCTGCCGAGAAGGATCCGTTGGCCTATCATGGCGTCCCGGCGTTTGATCCCAGTAAAGATTCGTTACCGAAGGCAGCCCCCTCTCTCCATCCAACCTATACCGAAGTATTCGGTAATTGGCTGTGTGATATGGCGGCACTGGATGAACGCTTACTCGGTATTACTCCTGCTATGCGCGAGGGGTCGGGCTTGGTTAAATTCTCAGAACGTTTTCCGAATCGTTATTTTGATGTCGCCATCGCCGAACAACATGCCGTAACCCTGGCAGCTGGCCAAGCCTGCCAAGGCGCAAAACCTGTGGTTGCCATCTATTCAACGTTTTTACAACGCGCTTACGATCAGTTGATTCACGATGTCGCCTTACAAGATCTTGATGTCCTGTTTGCCCTCGATAGGGCAGGCTTGGTCGGTCCCGATGGTCCAACCCATGCTGGTAGTTTTGATTACAGCTTCATGCGTTGCATTCCGAACATGTTAGTCATGGCGCCAGCAGATGAAAACGAATGCCGTCAAATGCTTTATACCGGTTTTATGCATCCAGGCCCCGCGTCAGTTCGTTATCCACGCGGCAAAGGCCCTGGCGTCCCGGTCATCGAAGCCATGACCGCCTTACCAATCGGCAAAGGAGAAATACGTCATCATGGTAGCCGAATCGCCATATTAGCTTGGGGAAGCATGGTTGCGCCAGCGCTCGAAGTCGGCAAATCGTTAAATGCGAGCGTTGTGAACATGCGTTTTGTTAAACCCCTGGATACTGCATTAATTCTAGAATTAGCAAAAAGTCATGACATTTTTGTTACCGTTGAAGAAAATGTCATCTCAGGAGGCGCTGGCAGCGCAGTCAATGATTTCTTGCAAGCTCAAAAAATATTGATGCCGGTGCTTAATCTTGGCCTACCAGACTTTTTTGTAGAGCAAGGAACTCGTGAAGAATTACTTACGCTCTGCCACTTAGACAAACAGGGAATCTTTGATCAAATTGAAAACTTCTGCGCTTGAGCCATCGTTTCTCTAGCATAGCGACATAGTTTCTTAACTTTTGGGAGGGAAATTCACTCAATATGGACCGATTAAAAGACAAAATTCGTGATATTCCCGATTTCCCGAAACCCGGTATTATTTTTAAAGACATTACGCCGCTAGTTCAAGATCCAAAGACCTTGCGATTAGCGGTGCATCAACTACTGTATCCGTTCCTGGGCCAAGATATTACTGTTGTTGCCGGAATGGAAGCACGCGGTTTTATCTTTGGTTCATTAGTCGCGTGGGAACTTGGCGTGGGCTTTGTCCCGCTCAGAAAACCGGGCAAACTCCCTTATGAAGTTGAAACGGTATCCTACGATCTGGAATATGGCTCAGCAAGTCTTGAAGCACACAATGATGCATTTAAGCCCAATGACAAAGTGTTATTGATTGATGATTTACTTGCAACAGGTGGAACAGCGAAAGCCAGCTGCGAACTGGTTGAAAAACTGGGCGCCACTGTCGTAGCTTGTGCATTTATCATCGAACTTGATTTTCTCAAGGGTCGGGAAAAATTAACTTCCTACCCGATTCATTCATTGCTCCACTATTAAGTTCCGCCAAGCGCGCGCTCTAAATGCCGGTAACGCCTAAAATTTCAGATCAATTTGAAGCGTGCGCTCTATGTGACATTCTTATTCATATCGATCAAGTCGACATGGGCGCCAAAGCCCACTGTCCGCGCTGTGGTAACTTATTATTTTACCCACGCCACATGAGTATTGAGCGCACATTTGCTCTCTCGCTAACCGGGCTTATTTTATTCATGCCCGCCAATCTTTTACCTATGGTCGGCATCAAGATCTTAGGTAACCATAAGGATGGCACAATATGGGGAGGCGTTGAATCCCTCTATGATGGAGGCATGTGGGGATTAGCCATACTAGTATTCCTGGCCAGCATGTTATTCCCACTGTTAAAAATATTACTATCATTTTTGGTGAGCGGCTGCTTATTTTTTGAGCGACCCTTCAACAGTCTATCAACATGGATGCGCTATCTAAAATACCTTGATGAATGGTCTATGTTGGAAGTTTATACTTTAGGTATCATCGTCGCATGCGTTAAACTGGAATCGATGGCCGAGCTTCATTTCGGTTTTGGTCTCTATGCGTTTACAGGCTTACTCTTGATAAGCGGGATATTATCAGGTACTTTAGACGAACACTTATTTTGGCAGCGTATTGACAATCTACAACATAATGCTGACCAAATCCCTGAAACAACTCTTAAGGATTAATCATTTGTTAATGATACCCGAAATACTTCAAGTGGCGGATTCAACTCCGAAGTGCAATCCTAGTTGTCATGCGGCCTTCGGCAAAGATTCTGCAAAAAAGACTGAATGAGGTGTTTTATAGTTAAGGCTTTTCCGTGGTCGATGGTTAAGTTTTTTCATCACCTCCTCGACATCCTTA